>JAZQKM010000087.1:0-16336 GCA_045542155.1 Eubacteriales bacterium | reverse complement strand
GAAACCGTTTCTACCGACTACACCACCGCTGACAAGCTGTATTTTGAGCCGCTGACCACAGAAGATGTTATGGATATCATCGACTTTGAGAAACCCGACGGTGTTATCGCATCTCTGGGCGGTCAAACCGCCATCAATTTGGCACAGCCCTTGATGGACCGCGGTGTCAAGATTATCGGTACCGATTGCGAGGCAATCGACAGAGCGGAGAACCGCCACAGCTTTGAGCGTATTCTTGCCGAGCTTAACATTCCTCAACCGCAGGGCAAGGGTGTTACCACTATTGAAGAAGGTGTAGAGACCGCAGAGCGTATCGGCTATCCCGTTCTTGTGCGTCCCAGCTTTGTGCTTGGCGGACGTGCGATGCAAATTGTTGCAAACGAGGAGCAACTCCGCAAATATCTCAAGACCGCATTCGATATTGATGCAGACAAGCCCGTTCTTGTAGACCACTACATTCAAGGCAAAGAGGTTGAGGTCGACGCGATTTGTGACGGTCGCGACGTATTCGTTCCGGGTATTATGGAGCTTGTTGAGCGCACGGGTATTCACTCGGGCGACTCTATCAGCGTTTATCCCACTTTCAGTATTTCCGATAAGGTCAAGGGCGTTATTTTGCAATATGCAAAAAAGCTTGGCCTTGGCATTGGTATTATCGGCCTTTATAACATTCAGTTTATCGTCGATAAGAACGATAACGTATTCATCATTGAGGTTAATCCGCGCTCTTCGCGTACGGTTCCGTTCCTTTCCAAGGCCACGGGTTACAGTCTTGCCGACATTGCAACCGAAGTCATTCTTGGTAAGAGCCTCAAGGAGCAGGGCATTTTTGACATTTACCCCACCGAAAAGAAGCGTTGGTACGTTAAGGTTCCCGTATTCTCCTTTAACAAGATTCGCGGTCTTGATGCTTATCTCTCTCCCGAAATGAAGTCCACAGGCGAGGCTATCGGCTACGATGACAAGCTCAACCGTGCATTCTATAAGGCATTGCAGGCATCGGGCATGAAGCTGCAAAACTATGGCACGGTATTGGCTACCATTGCCGATAAGGATAAGGAAGAGGCACTGCCTCTCATTCGCCGCTTCTACAACCTCGGCTTCAACATTCAGGCAACCGAGGGAACTGCGGCATTCCTTAAGAAGAATGGAATTCGCACCCACGCACTCAAAAAGATTAGCGATGGCAGCGATGAAATTCCCGAAGCGATGCGCCAAGGATATATCGAGTACGTTATCAATACCCGTGACATCAACAGTGTAGAGCAGATGCACGACGGTCAAGAAATTCGACGTTGCGCAACAGAAAACAACGTCAATCTGTTCACAGCGCTTGACACGATCCGCGTTCTTCTCGACGTTCTTGAAGAGACTACGCTGACCATTTCCACGATTGATGCCTAACCAAGAGGAGACATTATGAAGCAAGGCTTATTTACGATTGTTGAAAATGAACAACTGACCGAAAGCGTTTGGCAGATGCGCCTTTTGGGCGATACCTCTGCCATTACTGCGCCGGGACAGTTTGTCAATATTTTACTCGAAGGTAAATTTCTGCGCCGTCCCATCTCGGTTTGTGACTGCGAGGGAGACGAGCTCACACTGGTTTACAAGGTTGTGGGCGGCGGAACCGAGCAGATGAGCCGTATGGAAAGAGGAGAAACACTTGACATCCTTACGGGACTTGGAAACGGTTATGATTTGACCGAATCCGGCAATGCACCTCTCCTTTTGGGGGGCGGTGTTGGTGTGCCACCCCTTTATATGCTTGCAAAAAAGCTGATCGAAGAGGGCAAAAAGGTCTCTGTTGTGCTCGGCTTCAATACGGCAAGTGAAATCTTTTACGAGGAAGAATTCAAGGCTCTCGGTGCCAACGTTACCGTTACCACTGTTGACGGTACAAAAGGTATTTCGGGTTTTGTTACAAATGCAATGGAGAACATCGAATACACACATTTTTACACCTGCGGTCCTGAGCCTATGCTAAAAGCCGTTTGGCGTGCAAGTACCACGTCGGGTCAGCTCAGCTTCGAAGAGAGAATGGGGTGTGGATTTGGCGCGTGTATGGGATGTTCCTGCAAGACCCTTACGGGCTACAAGCGTATTTGCAAAGAAGGCCCTGTTATGAGAAAGGAGGAGATCCTGTGGCAGAATTAAAGGTGAATTTGTGCGGTATTGAATTGGATAATCCCATTATTCCCGCAAGCGGATGCTTTGGCTACGGCTACGAATTTGCCGAGCTTTATGATATTAACTGTCTTGGCACGTTCTCCTTCAAAGGAACCACCAAAGACCCTCGTTTCGGTAACCCCACACCTCGTATTGCCGAGTGCACCGCAGGTATGATCAACGCCGTAGGACTTCAAAATCCCGGTGTTGAGAAGGTTATTAGCGAAGAACTCCCTAAACTAAAACAATGCTTCCACAAGCCGGTTATGGCAAACGTCAGCGGCTTTTCTGTGGAAGATTACGCATATACCTGCGAAAAACTTGATAAAGAAGAGCAGGTTGGTTGGCTTGAAGTCAATGTTAGTTGCCCCAACGTTCACGGTGGCGGTATGAGCTTTGGCACCAGCCCCGAGGCAGCGGCAGAGGTCGTGCGCGCTGTAAAAGCAGTTACAACCAAGCCGGTTATTATTAAGCTTTCTCCCAACGTTACCGATATCGTTTCTATCGCAAAGGCTTGCGAGGAAGCGGGAGCGGACGGCATCAGTCTCATCAACACGCTTCTCGGTATGCGTATTGACCTGAATAAGAAAGCCCCTGTCATCGCCAACAAAATGGGCGGGTTTTCGGGCTCTGCTATTTTCCCGGTAGCGGTGAGAATGGTTTATCAGGTCGCACACGCAGTCAAAATCCCCGTTGTGGGAATGGGTGGTGTCACCACCGCAGAGGACGTTATTGAAATGATGATGGCAGGTGCTACCGCCGTAGAGGTGGGAGCCGCTAATCTTGTCAATCCTTTCGCGTCGCGCGATATCGTAGAGGATCTGCCTCGCGTGATGGAAAAATACAAAATTGAAAAATTGACCGATATTATCGGTATTGCATAACCAACAGAGAATAGGAGATAGATTATGGGAAAAGACGTTATCATTGCGTGCGATTTTGACAGCGCCGCCAAAACATTTGCATTCCTCGATCAATTCACGGGCAAAAAGCCCTTTGTAAAAATCGGTATGGAGCTTTACTATGCCGAGGGTCCCGCTATCGTGCGCGAGATCAAGGCAAGAGGACATAAGATTTTTCTCGACCTCAAGCTGCACGATATTCCTAACACCGTTAAAAAGGCGATGGCAGTTCTTTCTCGCCTTGACGTTGATATGACCAATCTGCACGCCGCAGGTACGGGACGCATGATGGAAGCGGCAATCGAGGGCTTGACTCGTCCCGACGGAACACGCCCTATGCTCATCGCAGTTACACAGCTGACCTCTACCGACCAAGAAAGCATGGAGAATGACCTGCTCATCAAAGAACCCATTGCCGATGTCGTTATGCATTATGCAAGCGTTGCAAAAAATGCAGGGCTTGACGGTGTTGTTTGCTCTCCTCTCGAGGCGGGCAAGGTACACGAGAGCTGCGGTCAAAGCTTTGTAACGGTTACCCCCGGCGTTCGTTTTGCCGACGGTGACATCGGTGACCAAAAGCGTGTTATGACACCCGCAGAGGCAAAGAGAATTGGCTCCGACTATATCGTGGTCGGTCGCCCCATTACTGCTGCCGCTGACCCCGTAGCCGCATACGAAAGATGCGTTGCTGAATTTGTTGATTGAGAGGGAAGAGAATTATGGAAAACTACAAAAGAAAGTTTATACAATTTTTAGAGAACGCAGGCGTTCTTAAATTTGGCGATTTTACTGCAAAGAGCGGCCGCAAGATTCCGTATTTTATCAATGCAGGTATGATTAAGAGCGGCAATGATATCGCTACTCTTGGCGAATTCTACGCAAAGGCATATTTTGAAAAGATGGGCATTAAGCAAACCGTTCTTTACGGGCCCGCCTATAAGGGTATTCCGCTTTCCGTTTCCGCGGCTGTTGCACTTTCCAAAAACGGGCTCAACGTTCCTTTTTTCTTCAACCGTAAGGAAGTAAAAGATCACGGCGAGGGTGGTGTATTCGTAGGTTATGTTCCCACTCCCGGTGAGGAGGTTGTTATCATCGAGGACGTTATCACCGCAGGTACGGCTATTCGCGAGAGCATGGAGATCCTCTCTCACCTCGAGGGTGTAAAGGTTGCCGCAACCTTTATTATGGTTGACCGTAAAGAAAAGGGACAGACCGAAAAGGGTGCTATGCAGGAAATCGAAGAGCAATTCGGCTTCCCGGTATATTCCATCGTCGACGTTTACGATATTATCGAATACCTCGAAGAGGATGAGAAGAATGCCGAAAACGTTGCACGCATCAAAAACTATCTTGCCGTAAACGGAGCAAAAGCATGAGAAATCTGATTGATATTCGCGATCTTAGCACGCAAGAAATTGACGAGCTGATTGAGGTTGCAAACGATATTATTGCAACTCCTCAAAAGTATGCCGATGCTTGTCGCGGCAAAAAGCTGGCAACCCTGTTTTTTGAGCCCTCTACGCGCACGCGCTTGAGCTTTGAGGCGGCGATGTACGAGCTTGGTGGCAACGTTCTCTCTGTTGCGGGCGGCAATTCCTCGTCGGCTGCCAAAGGCGAAAGCGTTGCAGATACGGCAAAGACTGTTTCTTGCTATGCCGATATCATTGCTATGCGCCATCCCAAGGAGGGCGCCCCTTTGGTTGCATCGATGAACGCGTCCATCCCCGTTATCAATGCGGGGGATGGCGGACACAACCATCCTACGCAGACACTTGCCGACCTGCTTACCATTTCCCGTGAAAAGGGAAGACTGAACAATATGACCGTCGGTTTTTGCGGTGACCTTAAATTCGGTCGAACCGTACACTCGCTGATTGCTGCGCTTTCTCGCTATACGGGCATCAAAATGGTGCTCATTTCCCCCAAAGAGCTTCGCGTTCCCGATTACGTTAAGACCGAGGTAATGGAAAAGAACGCGGTTCCTTACGAGGAGACCACCGATCTGCTCGATGTTATGCCCGAATTGGATATTCTCTATATGACGCGTGTTCAGCGTGAGCGCTTCTTTAACGAAGAGGATTATCTGCGCCTCAAGGATAGCTACATTCTTACGCCCGACAAGCTCTCGGGTGCAAAAGATGATCTTTCCATTCTGCATCCGCTGCCCCGTGTCAATGAGATCGCAGTTGCTATCGATAACGATCCCCGTGCTTGCTATTTCAAGCAGGTGTTTAACGGCAAAATTATGCGTATGGCATTGATTCTGAAGCTTTTGGAGGTGACGGTATGAATATCGATTCCATTAAAAACGGCATTGTCATAGACCACATCACGGCAGGCAAAGGCATGGAGCTTTACCGTTTGCTTTCCCTTGGTGACTTGGATTGCACCGTAGCACTTATTAAAAACGTTACCAGCTACAAAATGGGGAAAAAGGATATCATCAAAATAGATGCCGACATCGATTTAAGCATGGATATCCTCGGTTACGTTGACCCCAACGTAACGGTCAATGTTATTCGAGGCGGCAAAAACGTAGAGAAGAGACGCATTGGACTCCCCGAACGCTTGACCGATGTTATCAAATGTAAGAATCCGCGTTGTATCACTACCACCGAGCAGGAGCTTTCCCACGTGTTTGTGCTCACAGATGCAAAAGCACGCGTTTACCGTTGCCTTTACTGTGAGGCAAAGGCTGACGGAAATGAGTAATTTAGAGCGCAAAATAATCTGTTTTTTGGTCAAAAATACTGTTGACAAACCCACTGTTGTATGATATAATCTATACTTAATAAATATGGAGCAAGGAGAAAAGATATGGCAAAATTTATTAACGAGCCCTCGCATACTTTTAACGAATATCTGCTCATCCCCGGGTATTCCTCGGCAGAGTGTGTTCCGGCAAATGTCAGCCTAAAAACACCTCTTGTTAAGTACCGCAAGGGTGAAACCCCTGCTATTATGATGAACATCCCTATGGTTTCGGCTATTATGCAGTCTGTTTCGGGTGACCGTTTGGCTGTGGCTCTTGCAACCGAGGGCGGTGTTTCTTTCATTTACGGTTCGCAGTCTATTGCCGACGAGGCGGCAATGGTCAAGCGTGCGAAAGACTACAAGGCAGGCTTTGTTAAGAGTGATTCCAACCTTCCCCTCACAGCAACGATGGCCGATTGTATCGCGCTCAAGGAAAGAACAGGACACTCCACCATTGCTATCACCGAGGATGGTTCTCCCGACGGCAAGCTGCTCGGCATTGTAACGGGCAGAGATTACCGTCCCAGCCGTATGGAGCCTTCCACCTGCGTCAGTACGTTTATGACGCCTTTCTCCAAACTCATTTGCGCAAAGCTTGGTACCACGCTCAAAGAAGCAAATGACATCATTTGGGATCACAAGCTCAACTCTCTCCCCATTATCGACGAAGAGGGTAGACTGTGCTATATGGTATTCCGCAAGGACTACGATTCCCACAAGCAAAACCCCAACGAGCTCTTGGATAAGAGCAAGAGATACGTTGTCGGCGCGGGTATCAACACCCGTGACTATGCCGAGCGTGTTCCTGCGCTCATCGAAGCAGGCGTTGACGTGCTTTGCATCGACTCCTCTGAGGGATTCTCGGAGTGGCAAAAGAGAACCATTGCGTGGATCCGCGAAAAATACGGTGAGAGCGTAAAGGTTGGTGCGGGCAACGTTGTTGATGCCGCAGGCTTCCGTTTCCTTGCTGAATGCGGTGCAGACTTTATCAAGGTCGGTATCGGTGGCGGTTCCATCTGTATCACTCGTGAGACCAAGGGTATTGGTCGCGGACAAGCAACCGCGCTTATCGACGTTTGTGCCGAGAGAGACAGATATTTTAAAGAGACGGGTATCTATATTCCCGTATGCTCGGATGGCGGTATCGTTCACGACCACCACATCACGCTCTCCTTGGCAATGGGCGCAGATTTCGTTATGCTCGGCAGATATTTTGCACGCTTTGACGAAAGCCCCTCTAACAAGGTCAGCATCGGCGGCACTTATTACAAGGAATATTGGGGCGAGGGTTCTGCCCGCGCTCGCAACTGGCAAAGATACGACCTTGGCGGTGACAAGAAGCTCTCCTTTGAAGAGGGTGTTGATTCCTACGTACCTTACGCAGGAAGCCTGAAGGATAACGTAGCCATCTCCTTGGCAAAAGTGAAGTCCACCATGTGCAACTGCGGAGCTTTGACAATTCCCGAATTGCAAGAGAAAGCAGTTCTCACGCTCGTTTCCGCAACCAGTATTGTGGAAGGCGGCGCACACGACGTTATTCAAAAGAATAAAGAAATTAAGAACAACTGATAACAAAAAAGACTTCCAAGCTTGCGACTTGGAAGTCTTTTTATCATTTTAACTGATTATTTAGCTCTTTCGGCATAAATTGTCTTGATAGCTTCAACAAACTCGTTGTAGGTTGCCTCGTCTTCTATCAAGGGCTTGAGGTTTTCTTCCAGATAGTTGAGCATTTCCGCTTCGGTCATTGAGCCAAGCAGAGCATACGTACCAACGATAGAAACGAGAAGAATTAAAAGCATTACAATGCCAACAATACCCAAAATCAAGCCTGCAACAGCCTTGACGTCCATCTTACCGTCGTTGTTCTTTTTGGAAAGGAAAGCAAAAACAATGGCGAGCAAGGCACTCACACCTGTCAAAATCAAACCGAGCGTTTCAACGTAGCAGCAACAGCAGGTTACGACCGATACAATACCAAGCACCAAGGAGGCAATGGCATAGCCGTTTTGCGGTTTCTTTTGTGCGGGCTCAAAGCCACCGTAAGGATTGGATTGAAAATTGAATTCGTTATTCATAATGTCCTCCTGTTGATTTTTATTTATTATACCACGGAAAAAACATTTTTGTCAATCGCTTTTCAAAAAAAGATGAAATATTTGCCTTTCCTCTTTTCAAACGCTTTCATTTGTGTTACAATATAAAGGATGAAAGGGAGGTGAGAGAATGAAACCCAAATTGCGGCATCCGATATTCTTATATTTGCACGGCGCAGGGATATTGGGAATTCTTCTCCTTCCGCTTTATATGAAGCTTGCTAATTGGATGGGGAGTGTGTTTGGCGGATGTATTATGCACCGTTTCTTTATTTACTGTCCGCTCTGCGGCGGAACGAGAGCCGTAGCGGCACTTCTTCGCCTCGATTTTGCGGCAGCGTGGAATTACAATGCCTTTGTTGTCGTCCTGTGCGCCGTTGCACTCGGTCTTGACGTGTGGGCGTGGGTGCGGTATTTTCAAAAGAAAGAACCGCTCATCATTTTCCCACGGTGGAGTTGGATTGCGTTTTGTTTTATGCTTGTAACCTATTTTATTTTGCGGAATTGCTTGATGATTTTCTTTGGCATCGACCCTACGGGTGACCTCGGTTACTTTTGGGAAGCGATACGCGCACTAAAGAGCTGATTGCCGGCGTAGAGCTTGCGGTCGGTTCTTTTTTATTCTTCCCGCAAAAAGACAAAAAAGCGAAAAAAGTGTGCAAAAATCGCACGACAAACATCGTCGCCTCTCGTCAAGGTGTGCGGTGTTTTTTCTTTTTTTATGGCAAAAGGGGTCTTTGTTCTTCCTGCTTGTCATTTTTACGTCTTTTCGCGCCATAAAAAATGCAAAACCGACCAACCGTTTGCGACATTTTCTACGCGCAAAAAGGAGTAAAATAGTAAAGAATACAAAATCAAGGAAGGGAAAAGGTTATGCAGGAAGAAAAAATAGGCGCATTGGGTATGCGAAAAGCAAAAGAAAAACAAGGCTCAAAAGAGAAGGTTTGGCTCTCTCGCTTACAAAGACTTTTTGTCGAAATCGTTTGGGGCTGTGCCGGTTGGATATTTGGACAGGCAAGCCTTATGTTTGATACATATCCCCTCGGCATAGCACTGCTTTGTGCATCCTCGGGGCACACTCCCGCGGTGCTTGTGGGGCTAATTGTTACAGCTGTAGTCAATATGCAAAATCCCGCACTTTACGTTTGTGCTTATCTTGCGGCGGCAATTCTTCGCATCCTTGTGGCGGCGGTGTTCGATGCGCCAGACACGCGTTTTGAAATGCCGCAGAGCTTGCAAAAACGTCTGCGCGAGCGGATTGCTGAGGAAGCACCGCTTGGCGATACAGAGGCAGAAAAAAGGGCGAAAAAGGCTGCACGTGCTGCATTTTGGGAGCGTATTTTTGGTGAAAGCATCCTTTTGCGTATGTCGGCGGCAGCCCTGTGTGGATTGGTTCTTGCACTTCATCGAGTGATTTCGGGAGGCTTTCGCTATTACGATTTGTTTGCCGCAATTTTCATCATCTTAATGGCAACGGCTGCAACTGCCGTTTTTGCACTCTCCTTGGAGCGTCGGTGCGAAACAGGGTGGCTTGTCGGCCTTTCCGAGGCGGCACTATTATTTACACTTGTTTATGCTTCGCGAACGGTCACGCTTCTTTCTTTTCCGCTCGCACCCATGGCTGCACTCTTTTTTACACTTTATATTTGTGCAAATCGCAGTACGGTAGAGGGGATTTTGGCAGCAGGTATCGCGGGGCTTGCCTATGAGCCCATTCAGGCACCGGCGCTTTTGCTTGCTGCACTCGTGGCGCTCTTTCTCAAACAGACCAAAAAGGAAAGTGCCACCGCCACACTTTTGCCTGTGCTCGCAATGCTTACGTGGTCGGCATACGTGGGGGGATTTTACATCCTTTTGGTACTCGTTCCCGCAACGCTCCTTGCGGCAACAGCGTTTGTGTTGGTGCAAAAAACTGCTGTCTTCGCCTCTTCCACTCCTGTGGACGAGTTGAATGGAGAAGAGGATGTACGAAGAAGCCAACAACGGCAACAAGTAGATAGCATTCGCTATCGCGATTCGAATGAGCGGTTTCGCGGCATTTCCGACGCATTCTCCTCACTTTCCGAGGTCTTTTATAATCTTTCCGACCGTTTTCGCCGACCTGGAACGCTCGATTTGCGTCTTTTGTGTGACCGTTCCTTTGATGCTTTTTGCAACGATTGCCCGAACAAGAATATTTGTTGGGGACTTGAATACACGGCAACCCTTGGGGCGGTCAACGACCTTATCGCGCAGCTTCACACGCGCGGTCGCGTATCGGATGAGCACGTGGGCGAGCAGCTTGCAAACAGATGTACGCGCATTGATGGCATTTTGGAACGCATCAATACCGACTGTGCGCGCTTGACGGGTGAGATGCTACGCAACAATCGCACCGAAATTTTTGCTATGGATTACGAGTCGGCGGCGGATATTATCAACGATGCCCTCGAGGCGGATAGCAACGAATATACGGTGGATGCCGAGCTTGGTAAAAAGATAGCCGAGTATCTAAAGGATGCCGACGTGCGTGCCGAGAGTGTAACGGTTTTTGGCAACCGTATGCGAAAAATCCTTCTCCGCGGAGCGGAAGTCGACGAGGCAAAGGTCACGTTTGAAACGATGCGCAGCGACCTTGGTGAGATGTGTGGCTCGGAGTTGGGTTTTCCTACCTTTGAGGTTGAGGGAAGCGTGAGCACGATGACATTGACTGCCAAGCGCAAAATAGCTGTTATCAGTGCACAAAACAACGTATCGGCAGACGGCGGCGTCAGTGGGGATAGCGTAAACCTCTTTTCCAACAAAAAGGACTATTTCTACGCACTTATCAGTGATGGAATGGGCTCGGGCAAAGAGGCCGCACTTACTTCGGGACTGTGCTCGGTCTTTCTTGAAAAAATGCTTCGCGCAGGCAATCGTGCGGCAACTTCCTTGCGGATGTTGAACAATATGATTGCATCGCGCTCGCAGGATAGCACCAAGGAGTGCTCCTCAACGGTCGACCTCTTGGAGCTTGATTTGATGACAGGGGAGGGCGCCTTCCTCAAAAGCGGAGCAGCACCGAGCTTTGTGGTGCGCGGCAAGGTGGTGCGCCGCCTGCAAGCAGGAACGGTTCCTATCGGTATTCTCAACACGCTCGACGTGCAAAAAACAGACTTTCCCCTGCGCGCAGGGGACACGGTCGTTATGGTTAGCGACGGAATTTTACAAGGCGACGATGAGGGGGAATGGCTGACATCTTACCTAACGGGAGTTGCCTCGCTCACCCCCGAGGAAATCGTTTATCAAATTTGCCGCAGGTGCGCCGAGAGAGAGACGCGCGACGATTGTTCTGTCGTTGCCCTGCGCATCCTTGATGCCGACGAAATCGAAGAAACCGAAAGAGAAGAATAAAGAGAAGGGGAGAGGCGATGCTTCTCCCCAAGTTCTAAAAAAACTTTGTAAAGGGCTTGACTTTCGCCCAAATATCTGCTATAATATACCCGTTCGCAATACAAATCGAGGTGTGGCGCAAATTGGTATGCCCGAAGCCTTGCAAGCAAGGCGCTTTGGGAACAGATGTTGTGAATAAAATAATCGGGATGTAGCGCAGTTGGTAGCGCGCTTGGTTTGGGACCAAGATGTCGCAGGTTCAAATCCTGTCATTCCGACCACCGGCAGTGCCAGTCCCCCAAATAGGGGACTGACACTGCCTATTCTTCTATATTGTCCACAATAGGATGCTCCGACAATTTCTTTTGATATCTATTGACGAAATTGGAAAGATATGATATAATAAAATTAATTATAAGCTATTATGAGGCGCTGACAAGTTGAAAAAGCAGTCCAATAACATTCGTTACTATATCAAAACAGAAAAGGAGTTATCAAAATGAGCGAAAATGCCGGCTTTTTTCAAAAGAATAAAAAGCTGATAATGGAGTTTTTGCGCTACGTTGTTGTGGGCGGTATCTCCGCAGTTGTCGATATGGCTGTCAATTATTGCCTGTTGTTCTACGTATTAAAGGGAACCAAAGGCGACGCGGGACTTGTTGCAATTTCGGTTGCGGCAGGATTTATCGTTGGACTTGCGGTTAATTTTATCCTGTCCAATATTTTCGTGTTCAACAATGAGGAGCAGAAGAAGAAAGGCAAAACGGCAAGTGCCTTCTTTATCTACGCTGCTGTTGGTGTTATCGGCTTTATCCTTACAGAAGTATTGACGCTTCTTGGCACACTTGTTATCGGCGACCACGGACTTTGGTATCTTGCTCTTACCGTTGTTGTTAAGGGCATTGTTCTTGTTTGGAACTACGTGGGCAGAAAAATATTCGTTTACAAGGGCAAATAATGCAGAAAGGTGTTAAAACAATGTCTAACGAAAAGAAAACAGCGATTATCATCGGAGCAGGCCCCGCAGGCCTTACCGCGGCATACAAATTCCTGAAAGAAACAGATATAAAACCCATCATCCTTGAGGAAAGCGAATTTATCGGCGGTATTTCCAGAACGGCAGAGCATAACGGCAACCGTATGGATCTTGGCGGACACCGCTTCTTCTCTAAAAATCCCGAAGTAAACGCAATGTGGAATGAGCTGATGGCGATTCAAGGTGCGCCTTCTATCGATGATAAGATACTCGGTGTAGAAAAGCCCCTTGTTGAAGGCGGTCCCGACCCCGAGACCGAAGATAGAGTTATGCTGGTTAGAAACCGCATTTCGCGCATCCTTTTCTTGCGCAAATTCTTTGATTATCCGATTTCACTGAAGTTTGAGACCTTCAAAAACATGGGCTTCAAGCGCACCGTAAAAGCGGGATGCGGCTATATGAAAGCGGCGGTTGCAAAAAAGAAAGAGGACTCGTTGGAGAACTTCTACATCAACCGCTTTGGCAAGCCCCTTTATGAAATGTTTTTTGAGGATTACACCGAAAAGCTTTGGGGACGTCATCCTTCCCAAATTTCGGCAGATTGGGGCGCACAAAGAGTAAAAGGACTTTCGCTGATGGGCGCCATTTGGAACGTGATTTCCAAGCCCTTCCGTCCCAAGGATAAGGTCGAGACCTCGCTTATTGAACAGTACACCTACCCCAAAAAGGGCCCCGGACAGCTGTGGGAAACGGTTGCCGATGAGGTTCGCGCAATGGGCGGAGAGATTATCTTCAACTGCAAGGTTACCGATATTGAGCTTGACGGCAAGACCGTAAAGAGCGTTTCGGCTGAAACCGCCGAGGGTAAGAAGAATTTTGCGGGCGACATCTTTATGTCTACAATGCCCGTTAAGGACCTTGTTGCGGGAATGGGTGACGTTGTCCCAGCTGAAATCGCAGACATCGCAAAGGGGTTGCCTTACAGAGACTTTATGACTGTCGGCCTTCTTGTTAACAAGCTCAAGCTTGAAAACAAAACAAAGGTAAAAACGCTTACCGGTAACGTTCCCGACTGTTGGATTTACATTCAGGAGAGAGACGTTAAGATTGGCAGATTGCAAATATTCAACAACTGGTCACCTTACATGGTAAAGGACCCTCAAAACACCGTTTGGGTAGGTCTTGAGTATTTCTGCGACGAGGGTGATGCGTATTGGAATATGAGCGATGAGGAATTCATCGCGTTTGCCATAGATGAGCTTGCAAAAATCGACGTTATCGATAAATCGGACGTTTTGGATTCGGTAAGACTCAAAGTCAAAAAGGCGTATCCCGCATATTTTGACACTTACTCGCAGTTTGATACCCTTAAGGATTACCTTTCCGAAATCGGCAACCTTTGGTGCATTGGTAGAAACGGCCAGCACAGATATAACAATATGGACCACTCTATGCTTACGGCAATAGAGGCGGTTAATGCCGTTAAGGTGGGCAGCACCGATAAGACAAACGTTTGGAGCGTTAACACCGAAAAAGAGTACCACGAGGAAATCAAAGAAGAAAAATCCGAAAAGTAATATCGGGGAATAGAATTATGCAAAAAAAGTCAAAAACAGACAACACGCATAAAGTGAATAATATCAAGCGACACGCAACAACCGTTACGGCTGTTGCGCTCGCCGTATTATGGGTTATATTTGAGCTTGTAGTGTTTTTCAATGCGCGTCCTACCTCGCCCGAGGTGAATTTCTATGAGGTGTGTACCGAGAAGGTAGAAGGAAACGTCTTTGAAATAACGGGCACGAAAAGCCTGTGGACAAAAGGAAAGATAGGCGCGGTAGAGACAATCTCCTTTGAGGCTGTCAAAACGGAGAAAGCTACACTTGCATCGAAAATGCCTAAAATAGAGGTTTACGGAACCGACCCTGCCGTTTCCAAAAGAATACTCTATACTTCCAAACGGATATGCATTGGCGACGATGAAAGGATAAAAACGGTTGTTACGCTTGACGTTCCCGAAAACGCTTCCGAAATCATCCTTACCTTTGGACATGCGGGGTGTGATTACACTGTCACAAATATTAAAATAAACGCCGCCGATGACGTATCCTTCCATTTTGCAAGATGTGCCATTGTGCTTGGAGTGATAGCACTGTTTTACCTGTGTGCTCGATTTGGACTTTGGAAAGTATTCTTTGACGGTAAAAAGCACGGTTGGTTTGCTCTTGCCGTTTGCTTGATATGTGTCATTTTTGCGCTGATGCTGACCTCGGCTATCAATCCCAACCGTGCCGCTGTCAAGTATCCGCTTGAAAAAGGGGTACAGTCGTACAACCCATACGTTCAACAGTTCGATGCACTTATGAAGGGACAGCTTCATATCGATTACGAGCCTGCAAAAGAGCTATTGGAGCTTGAAAACCCCTACGATAACGGAGCGCGAAGCGGTATTTACTATCTGTGGGATAGAGCGCTTTACGATGGAAAATACTACTCTTATTTTGGAATGGCTCCCATTCTAACCTTGTATTTTCCGTATTATAAGCTGACGGGCAATCTTCCTGCCGATGATACCGTGTCAGCTGTGTTTACCGTTTTGACCGCACTGTTCCTATCTATGGCGGCGGTAAAATGGGCATCTATGCGAACCAAAAAGGTTCCCTTGCCGCTTATCCTCATTGGAACACTCAGCGTGCTTTTCTCCACGCAGGCATTCCTTGTGGCGAGAGGACATTCCCGATTTTATTATATTGCCACCATCTCGTCAATGGCGTTCTTATCCATGTTCATCTGGCTGTTCCTGTGCGGCATATCGGGGAATATTCGATTGAGAGAACCCGAAAAAGAGCTTCCTAAATGGAAAAAGCCTTTGATATTCGCTTTTGCGGGTGTAGCTTTCGGGCTTTGCTTCCTTTCAAGATTCAACATTGCACTCCTTGCCGCATTTGCTATCGTTCCTATGCTTTGGTTCTCGGTAGTGACGGTTAAAAAGGATGGCGAAAAGCGCACGATACGCCCCTTGAATCGAGTGATTCCCGAGCTTGTCTTTTTGGCATTGCCCGTAATTGTGGCGGTAGGCTTCCAGCTTTGGTTGAACGTTACACGGTTCGATAGCCTTTTTGAGTTCGGTACAACCTATCAGCTTACGGTTAGCGACGTTTCGCAAAACAAAATCAGATTGGGGGATTTACCTGCCGCACTCTTCCATTATTTCGTGCATCCAACCCTTACGTGGACAGACCCGCCCATTCCGTCACTCTATTACACCTCGTTGAATTGCTACGGTCATTACGTTTACATTGATACGGGTATGGGACTTTTCTCAATTCCTCTTACGTGGGCGCTTTTGGCAAGCGTAGGAATATTCGCAAGCAAAAAGAGGAGCACAGAGGGCAAAGTGACACTGGCTTCGGTGCTTGTGGGACTCGTCGTTTTAGCGCTTTTGGATTTTGGCCTTGGTGGCGTTATATTCAGATACACCTGTGACTTGACACTCATTGCTTCCTTTGCTTCTATGGCAATCGTATACGCACTGTGTGAGAGCGTAATGGATAGCGGTATTGAGTCGGCATGCCGTGTGGCCAATATTGCGGCGGTGGCGCTCTTCTTGCTTTCGTTGGGCACGAGTCTCGGACTTGCTCTTTCCGAAAATGCAAACCTTACCCCATACACCCCTGAATTTTGTGCGTTTTTCAGGTCTCTCTTTGGGGTGTAATCATTCATGCTTTAATTTCAAAAACGGGAATCGTAAGGTTCCCGTTTTTTATCAAAAAAGCGGTGAGCCGAAGCTCACCGCTTAATTTTTAATCTTCTTTGTTGATGATTTCGCCGCACGTGCAAATCTCGGGTTGACCGAACAGTTTGCGGAAGAAGTTCATAATAGAGTTGATAAGTTTCTTAAAGAAGCTTACTTCTTCGCAGGTGTGTTCTTCATTCTCGGTGGTGGTTTCATCATCGGGAGTGTTAACCTCGGGTTCGTCGGGATTAGTAACCTCGGGTTCGGGAGAGGTGCCTTCATTTTCTGCCAATTGTTCTTTGCACTTGTCGCAAATGTCATCATTGTTTGCATCGATATGTCCGAGAGCATT
>JAZQKM010000086.1:0-3895 GCA_045542155.1 Eubacteriales bacterium | reverse complement strand
TACCTCGTTCAAGCACGTCAGCCCCACCTCGGCGGCTGTCGGTATTCCGCTCTCCGAAAAGCTGAAAAAAGCATGCTTTGTCGATGTTATCGAAGGTCTTGACGCGTCTCCCTTGGCTTGTGCCTACGCAAGAGCGCGCGGCACCGACCGTATGTGCTCCTTTGGCGACTGGGTAGCCCTCTCCGACGTTTGCGACGTCACCACTGCGCTTCTCATTAAGCGCGAGGTTTCGGATGGCGTTATCGCTCCCGGCTACGAGCCCGAGGCACTTGAAATTCTCAAGAGCAAGAGAAAGGGCAATTACAACATCGTTCAAATCGACCCCGATTATATTCCTGCCGTTCAGGAGACCAAGCAAGTGTTTGGCATCACCTTTGAACAAGGAAGAAATAATTTTGAAATCAACCGTGAGTTGCTTTCGAACATTGTGACCGAAAATAAAAACCTCCCTGAGAGTGCCGTACGCGACCTCATTATCGCGCTCATTACACTCAAATATACGCAATCCAACTCTGTCTGCTACGCAGTAGACGGACAGGCTATCGGTGTAGGTGCAGGTCAGCAATCGCGTATTCACTGCACGCGTCTTGCCGGCGGCAAGGCCGATACTTGGTTCTTGCGTCAGCACGAAAAGGTGCTCGCACTGCCTTTCAAATCCACACTCGGTCGCCCCGACAGAGATAACGTCATCGACGGTTATATCAACCAAAACGAAGAGGACGTTTGTGCAGATGGCAACTGGCAAAAATACTTTACCGAGCAGCCCGCACCCTTTACCCGCGAGGAGCAAACGGCATACCTTGCTACCATCGACGGCGTGGCGCTCGGCTCAGATGCATTCTTCCCGTTTGACGACAACATCGAGAGAGCAAAGAGAAGCGGCGTTAAGTATATCGCAGAGCCCGGCGGCTCCATTCGCGATGACGTTGTTATCGATTGCTGCAATAAGTACGGCATGACCATGGCATTTACCGGCATGCGTTTGTTCCACCACTAATCCCGCAAGGAGAATTTTGATGAAAATTATGGTTGTCGGTGGCGGTGGAAGAGAGCACGCCATCATCAAAAAGCTAAAAGAGAATAAAAGCATCACCGAAATCTACGCATTGCCCGGAAACGGCGGCATTGCAAAAGATGCAACGTGTGTGGATATCGGTGCAAAAGATATTACAAAAATCGTTGAATTTGCCGTCGAAAACGGTATTGACTACGCGGTTGTCGCTCCCGATGACCCGCTCGTACTCGGTGCGGTTGATGCACTTGAAGAGCGTGGAATTCCTTGCTTCGGCCCTCGCGCAAATGCGGCTATCATTGAGGGTAGCAAGGTCTTTTCCAAGAACTTGATGAAAAAATACAACATTCCCACCGCTGCATACGAGGTTTTTGACGATATGTCGGCAGCATTGGAATATCTCGAAACAGCACCCATTCCCACCGTTATTAAGGCCGACGGTCTTGCGCTTGGCAAGGGCGTTATTATCGCAATGACGCGCGACGAGGCGCGTGATGCTGTCCGCTCGATGATGCAGGATAAGGTCTTTGGCGCGAGCGGTGACCACATCGTGATTGAAGAATTCCTCACAGGTCCCGAGGTCTCGGTGCTTTCCTTTACCGACGGCAAGACAGTCGTGCCGATGGTTTCCTCTATGGACCACAAGAGAGCAGGGGATAACGATACGGGACTGAACACCGGCGGTATGGGTACGGTGGCCCCCAACCCCTACTACACCCCCGAGGTTGCCGAGCGTTGCATGAAAGAGATTTTCTTGCCCACCATAGCGGCAATGAACGCCGAAGGTCGCACTTTTAAGGGATGTCTCTATTTTGGTTTGATGATAACCGAGAACGGCCCCAAGGTCATTGAGTACAACTGTCGCTTTGGCGACCCCGAAACGCAGGTGGTTCTGCCGCTGCTTAAGAGCGACCTATTTACCGTTATGCAGGCTGTTACAAACGGCACGCTTGCCGATTGCCCCGTAGAGTTTAGGGATGAAAATGCCTGCTGTGTCATTATGGCATCCAAGGGATATCCTACGCATTACGAAAAAGGCTTTGAGATGACCATTCCCGAAAAGATTGCAAACAATGTTTACGTTGCAGGCGCGGCTATCAAGGAAGGCAAGCTCGTTACAAACGGCGGTCGCGTTCTTGGTGCTACCGCAATAGCGGACACACTCGAGAATGCCATCAACGGCGCATACGCAATGGTTCAAAAAATCCACTTTGAAAACGCATATTATCGAAACGACATCGGACAGAGAGCTCTTCGCGCAAAGGAGAAATAAGATATGGTTTACAGAATTTACGTTGAAAAAAGAAGAGAGCTTGCTCACGAGGCAAACGCACTCTACTCGGAGCTGAAAAATCTTTTGGGTATTTCCACCCTCTCCTCGGTACGAGTTCTCAACCGTTACGATGCAGAGAATATCACCCCCGAGCTCTTCGGCGAGGCTGTTCGCTCGGTGTTCTCCGAGCCCCAGCTCGATATTACCACGCCTGACCTTCCCCAAAGAGAGGGTGAGGTTGTATTTGCTACCGAATATCTGCCCGGTCAGTTCGACCAAAGAGCCGATTCTGCCGCACAGTGTATTCAAATCATCTCGCAGGGCGAGCGTCCCATCATTCGCACCGCAAAGGTATATCTGCTTGGTGGAGAGTTGAGCGAGGCACAGCTTGCCGAGATTAAAAAGTACGTCATCAACCCCGTTGAAGCAAGAGAGGCGACCTTGTCTCTTCCCGAAACGCTCACGGTGCAATATGATATCCCCACCGAGGTTGCCACACTTGAGGGTTTCCTCTCCCTTGACCGCGCAGGGCTTGAGGCGTTCGTGCGCGACTATGGGCTGGCAATGGATGCCGACGACATCGCATTCTGCCAAGACTATTTCAAAACGGAGAACAGAAATCCGACTATCACCGAGATCCGCATGATCGATACCTATTGGTCGGATCACTGCCGTCACACCACATTTAACACCACTATTGATAGCGTCAAGTTCGAGGATGCGCTCCTGCAAGAGACCTACGAGGATTACCTTGCAACGCGCCGCGAGCTCGGCAGAACAAAGCCCATCAATTTGATGGATATCGGCACGCTTGCCGCAAAATATCTGCGCAAAACGGGCAAGCTCGATAAGCTTGACGAAAGCGAAGAAATCAACGCTTGCACGGTCAAAATGGACGTTGAAGTGGACGGCAAAACAGAGCCTTGGCTCTTGCTCTTTAAGAACGAAACACACAACCATCCCACCGAAATAGAGCCCTTCGGCGGCGCGGCTACCTGCATTGGCGGTGCTATCCGTGACCCTCTTTCGGGACGTTCCTACGTATATGCGGCAATGCGCGTTACCGGTGCGGCAGATCCTACCGTTCCCGTCAGCGACACCATTCCCGGTAAGCTCCCCCAACGTAAGATCGTGCAAACCGCTGCCGCAGGATATTCTTCCTACGGTAACCAAATCGGACTTGCAACGGGTATGGTTAATGAACTGTATCACCCCGGTTACGCGGCAAAGCGTATGGAGATTGGCGCGGTTATTGCCGCCGCCCCCGCAGAGAACGTTCGTCGCGAGCGCCCCGAAGATGGCGATATTGTCATTCTGCTTGGCGGCAGAACAGGCCGTGACGGCATCGGCGGTGCTACCGGTTCCTCTAAGGCACACGACTCTCACTCGGTTGAGACCTGTGGCGCAGGGGTACAAAAGGGTAACGCGCCCGAGGAAAGAAAGCTCCAACGCCTCTTCCGCAACGCCGAGGCCTGCCGTATGATCAAGCGCTGCAATGACTTTGGCGCAGGCGGTGTATCCGTTGCCGTTGGCGAGCTTGCCGACGGACTTGATATTGATTTGAACGCAGTTCCCAAAAAATACGAGGGCCTTGACGGCACCGAGCTTGC
>JAZQKM010000085.1:0-7388 GCA_045542155.1 Eubacteriales bacterium | reverse complement strand
TTACGATGGCGTCAATCTGCTCAATGCAAGCGACGAGAGCGCAGGGCAATCTGTTCCGCATTTTCATATCCACATCATTCCGCGCAAAAAGGGCGACGGCTTGGATACGTGGCCGAAGCTCGACGGTGCAAAGCACGAAATCCAGGAAATCCACAACATTATCAAAATGAAGTAATTATCGACTTATTAAACAAGAACCCCGACAGATTAATACCTGTCGGGGTGTGTTTTTGACAAAAGGAAGTAAGTTTTGCATCAGGGCACCTCATCCGCCTCGCAGGCTCGGCACCTTCCCCCACTGGGGAAGGCTTTTGGTGGTGAGCCAAAGTTTCCTGCATACGGTAAAACTGATTATTTGTTGTATTAAAAAAATTAGATAACACTTAAATTGTTTATCCGAGCAGAGCGAGGAACCGAACTGCCTTCCCCTGTGGGGGAAGGGGGACCGCGTTAGCGGTGGATGAGGTGTTCCATAGCTAACTAACTTTTTATTCGCTCTCATCCAATCCAAGTTTGCTTAAAATATCCTCTGTAACCATATTGAAATCCTTACGTATGCTTTCGTTAGAATACCGTAAAACAGTAATTCCCCAAGATGCAAGTACGGTGTCTCGCTGTTTGTCGCTTTCTTTCCCTTCAGGGGAGTTGTGTTGTACTCCGTCAAGTTCAATAACGATCTTTTTCTCGGCAATATAAAAGTCCACAATGTAGTTTTCTATGTTGTGTTGGCGGTGTACGGGATATGGTAATTTTTTTAGACAATCATACCATAAATGTTTTTCTTCGGGTGTCATGTTTCTCCGCAATGCTTTTGCAAGAGAAACAAGTTTTTTATTATATGGTATCATAATTATAACCGTGTCACCAATTCATCCAAATCTTTTCTCTTTTTCGCTCTCAACTTGTCGCCCTCTTTGGCGTAGCCGAGGGTAATGACAAGACGAACAGGATGAGAAAGGGAACAAATCTTGCGAATTTTTTCATCGTCAAGCCAACCGAGAATGCAGGTGCCAAGACCTTGGGCTGTCGCTTCTGCGGTCAGGTACGCCGCTGCAATGCCAATGTCGATGGAGCGGTAATCGTTGTTCTTTACCTTTGCACCGAGAGCCGCACTTTTGCAGTAGGGCTCCTCGGAGATGACAATGAGAATGGGAGCATCTGCGGCAAACTTGTTCATGCCCATTCCCATAACCGCCTTTGCAACCTCGCGGGCGGTCTCTCCTTGACAAACCGTGAGGTGATAGGGCTGACCGTTGCAAGCCGAGGGAGCGAGACGAACAGACTCCAAAATGGCATTGAGTTTTTCTTCTTCAACTGCACGACCTGCATCATAGCTCCTGCAAGATTGGCGATTGCAAGCAATTTCGTAAAAGTTCATAGTATCTCCTTTTTTATAAAACAACTTTTTATGGGACGTCGAGGGCGCCGTCCCCTACCAATTCCTAACAACTTTCTTAGCGCGCGGGGTCTTGGTGGTGCCCACGCGCTTGCGAGAGCAGGCGAGTCGCTTTGCGATCGCCTCTACTGTCCATAGGTAAACTGCCGATTACAGTAAGTGTCTGAGGAACTGTAGGAAAACACTCCCCATTAGCAAAAAAACTTCCTTGTAGGAAGTTTTTGGAAAGGGGGTGGGAGAAGCCTTTTTTAAAAAAAGGTTCTCCCACATCTCGTTCCTCTTATTCTAAATACAACGCATCTGCATTGAGAAATGCGTGTGCGCTGAGGCGAGAGTCGGTGGGGATGGTGCGAGAAGCGCCGCACTTTTTGCAGGTAACACGCACACCCTCGGATGTGATTTCTGCCTCATAGGCGCGACCGTTGTCGTCGGTGGAGCACTTGCAATAAATCTTGCCCTCGGCATCCATATCGTTGATGACAAACATCACAATATCCAAAATTTGCGGGTCGGGCAGAATGTCCTCATCGTCAGTTATCTCTTCGGGGGGCGTGATACCGTTCTTTTCCATCATATCAAGGAGTGCGAGCTCGGAGCGTGCCAATTCTGCCTTAACAAGATTCATCTCGCCAAAGAAGGCGAGGGGAAAATCCGATGCGTAAGGGCAGGAAAGAGAGAAGATATCCTTGCCGTAGAATAGAGAACTATTCACCGTAAAAATGTGAGGAGTTGCACAGAGCATACAGGGAACAGTCAAACGGATTTTCTCGTCTTGCGAGGAAACAATCGACATTTCACTCTTCCCGCAGGTGCATTTGAGCTTGACCATATCGGCCGAAAGAGAGAAAACGTTTACTGCACTAATAACGCCGGCACCGCAGTGCGGACAACGGTAGGCAACCGTTGTGTGTTTGGAGTCAAGAATCATCAGAAAAAATTCCTTTTTGGTTAGTTTTTGATAGTCAATACAGTATATGTACTTGGTTACAAAATGGCACGGAAGAGTCCGTGCCATTTTGCGGATAAATGTTTTATTTGTCGGTAACAGCTTCGGTTACGAGATCCTTAATCTTTGCCAAAGACTTTTCTCTGATTTCATATCCGCCTTCGGAAATGAGATCTTCGAGATGGCTTGTAAAGGCTTCGTTAACCCAACCGCTCTTTGCATCACGCTTCCAAGAAAGATCGGAGGAAGCGAAGAGAGCCAGATAGTAGCCGGAATCGTCTTCTGCCTTAATAACCTTAATGTCATACGCTTGACGGTCGTCAGCGAAGAGCCATTCTTTCAAGTTCTTATCGGAAACGCTGCCTTCGGTCAAATCAATGCCAATGGTGGGAGAAGTGGTTTCAACGTATCCGGGCAGGTGACCGCCGGAGGTGTATTCTTCTACTTCGTTGGTGTGCTTGAGAGAAGTGAAGATATCGAGAAGGGCAAAGCCGGTCTTGCCGTTCAGCTTCTTGAGAGCCTTTTGAGCTTCTTCTTCGGTCTCAAAGAGCTGGTAAGCCGCGTAAACGGTCTTTTCTTCGTCGTAAGCTTGCTTTACTTCTTCGTCAACGAGATAGAGAGTAATACCGGTAATGCTGCTGGCGTCTTTGCTATCGGTGGTTGCGATAAAGGTGATGTCATTTTTCTTGCGCTCAAAGGTAAGGGAAGCTGCGGTGTTGCCTTCAGCTGCCTTGTACTCATTCTTGAACAACCAAGCTTGATACGAGCCGGCCGTGATAGAATCGGGATACTCGATAGAAGAAGATGTTTCCTTGAGAGAAGCATCCAGCTTGGATTTGATAGCGCGGAAATAGTAGTAGTAATCGCTGTCTTCAAAGGCTTTGTACTCAACGTCGCAAGAGAGATCATCGTAGACCTTGGTTACCTTGTAAACGTAAGAGGTGCCGTTGTCGTCTGCTTGATAGAAGGTGTGAAGTGTTCCTTCAACCTTGGTTGCTTTGTGACCGGAGGGGTAGAGCTTGTTGAGAATTGCGCTGGGAATTGTATTGGTATCGTTCTTTTCAAGGGGTTTGGTAGCCTTAATGGTTTTAATAGCATCGTCCGTTGCCGGATCCCAAACCTTTGCATTTTCGGTTGCCTTGAGAGCGTTGAGTTCTTCCTTTGCAAGGTCCTCAGCAGACTTTTGAGCGGTAGTGTTCTTTCTATCTGCAAGCAGGTCTGCCTTGATGAGCTCTTGGTAGGTCTTGGTTACTTCCTCTTCATCCTTAGTAAAGGTGAGAGTCTTGCTGCCTTCCTCATATTTGTATTCCTTGATAGCTGCTTCTACAACTGTGGTGTTGGGAGTATGGTCGTGTACGTGCTCGGTGTCGCCTTCGCTCGCGGTTGCGGTTTCTTTCTTAGCATCAGGAGCTACGTAAACGAGGAATACGTTGTCATCCTTACCAACGATTACGCTTGCCTTACCCTTGTTTTGGGAGTTGAAGATATAGTTGTAAACCTTGCTGTCAAGTGCATTTTCTACAGAGTAGAGGTCTTCGTAGCATTGTACACCGTTTTCACCAAACAGTTCGGTCAAAGTGGTTTTCAGCGTATCATTGCCGCTGTCTGCCATAGCTTCGGTAAGCTTTTCGAGCTCCTTGTTTGCTTGCTTGGTCAAAACGAGTTCCTTGAAGTTTGTCTTCAGCATCCATTCAACAACGGAGCTTTCAAACTTGTCAAACTCCCAAGTGTAGGTGGGCGCCTCAACCTTGGATTGGATCAGGTAAAGGTTGAAGGTTTCCTCGAAGGTGCGCCACAGGAAGGTGAAGGGATCATCTACAAGCTCAACGTATTGAATGGTGTAGTTGGTGGTGGGCTTGTTGTTCTCATCATTCTTGATTTCGGTGACCTTTACAACGTAGGACTTGAGCATTTCGGTATCGTCTACATAGAAGGTCATACCATTGTAAACGGTGGTGTTCTTATCGTAGAGCTTATCGAGAATAACCTTAGGAGCTGTGTTGGTGTCATTCTTATCGAGGGGCTTGGTAGTATCCACTTCTTTAACGGTGCTTTGATCTACTTCAGCAGTGCCTTTTTTCATTTGCTCAAGCAGTTCTTTTGCTTTCTCGGTAGCGGTTTGCTTGTCTTCTGCGTTTTCACCTGCCATAATAGCGGCGGTCAATGCAGTCTTGATAGCGTCGATGTCGCCGAGGTTAGCGTCTTCCAATTCGGTAACGATCAGGTCTTTGCATGCTTCGTAAGTGTACTTCTTGAATGCAACGGTTGCATCGGTTGCAGTGGAGTCTGCCTTGAAGTAAACGAGATACGCACATTTGTCACCGGTAACGGTGATAAAGTTACCTGCTTTATTAGCGGTGCCAAAGATATAATCGCCAAGAACCTTATCATCACCAAGATCGGGGGAGTATGTGATCTCACCGTCGGTGGAGGTTCTTGTATACTTCTTTGCTTCGTTCAAGCCAAGTGCTGTGAGCTTATTGGTCAAAGCGGGATCCGCATCGGTATTCTTGAGCTTGAAGATGTCAATATAATCCTTGTTAGCGTAGTACTTTGCAATAGATGCCTCAAAGCGCTCAGCCATGAATTCATCGGTGAAGAATTCACGCATCATATCCTTATCTGCACCGGTGTAGGAGAAATACTTGCTTTCAAAGAATCCTGCGGGGTTCTTCAAAATGTAGTCTTGCAGATCGTCAACGGTGGGATCATCCTGCAGATCGAAGGACTTATAATCGCTGTACTTGGAGTACATAACCATAACCTTTGCAGCGTCTTCGATATCGGATGTCTTAAAGCCATCGCAAACGACCTCTGTCAAGAAGTTTTTAAAGGGAACGATGTTGTGCTCATCTGCGGCATATCCAAGGTCTATATAGATGTTTCTCATCCAAGTAACAACGCCCTTAGCATCTTCCTTGTCGTGTGCCTCGTATTTCATGCCGGCTTCAAGAATGGCGGCATCTGCACCGGCAACCAGCTCGATCAGGTAATCCTTGATAAGAGACAGACCGGTATTGAGTTGGCTTTGGGTGTAAAAGGTTGCCATTGCCATAGCGTAATCGTCGGGGGATTGATACGTGTTAAGGTCAACGGTAGTGCTACTACCGCCGGTGTAAAGGCTTTGATAGTAAGCGTTTATCCAATCGTTATAGCCTTGTTGATACATAGCTTGCCAAAGAATAAACGTTGCCATTTGTTGGTTGATATCAAATTTGCCGGTTTTACTCTTGACGATAATGCGACCGCGCAAGAAGGTACCGTTGCTCATTGCAGCAGCAAGAACAATACCTGCCAGAACGGCTACGAGCAGAGCGATAGCAAGTGCACGCTTTGCCCAAGTGGGCCATACGAATTGTTTCTTGTTTTTGTTTTTGCTTTCGCGTTTTTGGGGTGCTCCCATTGCTTCTTCAACGCGGAGCTGTTGGTTTCTTTTTCCTTTTCCCATGGTTGATGTTCCTTTCTTTTTTGACGGGTATGAACGGAGTCATAACACATATAAAGATATTATAACTTTTTAGTGTGAAAATGTTGTGTCTTGATTATGAACAAAACAGAAATTTTAGACATAAAAACGACAATTTTATCAAATATTCATCACAACAGGGAGTATCATCGGCTTGCGATGGGTTCTGTTGTAAAGGAATTTGGTAAGGTCATCCTTAACGCGACGCTTGAGCTTGATGCGGTCAACGCGTTCGCGACGCTCCAAAATGCTCATAATCGAGTCAAAAGCGACAGCGCGCACTTCTTCCATCAGCTCTTCGGCTTCGCGAACGTAAATAAATCCGCGGGAGATAATATCGGGGCCTGAAAGCAGTAGGTGTTCTTCGGTGTCGACCGTTGCGACGACTACGATAAGACCGTCCTGCGAAAGGTGACGGCGGTCACGCAAAACAATGTTGCCAACGTCGCCAACGCCGTATCCGTCTACCAAAATCTTGCCGGCAGGCACCTCGCCGTCAAAGCGGGCACCCTTGGCATCAATTTCAAGCACGCGACCGATGTCGGAAATAAAGATGTCTTTTTCTTTCATACCCATATAGCGTGCCAAATCGCGGTTGGCGCAAAGATGGCGGCTTTCGCCGTGGACGGGCATATAATAACGGGGTTTTGTCAGCGCCAGCATCAGCTTGATTTCCTCTTGGCAGGCATGTCCCGAAACGTGAAGCTCGGCCCCCGCTTCGTGCAAGACCTCAACGTTGTTCTTGGAAAGCTCGTTGATAATGCGTCCTATCAGTTTTTCGTTACCCGGAATTGCCGAGGAAGAGAGCACAACAACGTCGCCTTGGTTAAGGGAGACCTGTGCATGGTCTGAAAACGCCATGCGATAGAGCGCCGACATCGGTTCGCCTTGGCTGCCCGTGGTCACAATGGTTACTTCACCGGGCTTGAAACGGTTGATGTCAGTAATGTCAATCAAAATGCCCGAGGGGATTTTCATATACCCGAGCTCGGTAGCTGCGCTGACAATGTTAAGCATGCTGCGTCCCGTAATGGCAACCTTGCGCCCGTGTTTGGCGCTGGCATCGATAATTTGTTGCACACGGTGTACGTTTGAAGAGAACGTGGCAATGATGACGCGTTTTTTGGGATGTGTTGCAAAAACACTTGCAAGAGAGGTTCCAACGGTCTTTTCAGAGGGGGTATAACCGGGACGTTCTGCGTTGGTGGATTCACACATCAGCAACAGGATACCGCGACGGCCGAGTTCACCGAGGCGAACGATATCCATCATTTCGCCTTCAATGGGGGTGGTGTCGAGTTTAAAGTCACCTGTGTGCAAAATTGTTCCTAAGGGTGTGTGCAGGGCGATGGCGCAAGCATCAGCAATGGAGTGGTTGACGTGAATGAATTCGGCTTCCATCGCGCCCAGCCGAACCTTGTCGCCTGCGTTGACGGTTCGGAGATCCGGTTCCCATTGCAAAACGTGTTCCTCCAGCTTGTTGCGGATGATGCCCAGCGTCAGGGGTGTTCCGTAAATGGGGGGATTCAGCGTTCTCAAGAGATAGGGGATAGCGCCGAGGTGATCCTCGTGTCCGTGGG
>JAZQKM010000084.1:0-14035 GCA_045542155.1 Eubacteriales bacterium | reverse complement strand
GGTTGGAAGATGAATGCGTGCGACTTTTGCAAATCGACCGGCAGGAACTTGACACCGCGCGCCATTGCCTCGACGATAAGTTGGAGTACGGGAACGCTGCTCTGCTCCTTTTGCGATGCCTCCTTGCCGCGCTTTTGAATATCGCGCAAAAGCGCAACCACGCTCTGTCTGCCTCCCATTGCCACCTGTGCATCAAAGCCGTTGGGGGCTACGGTAAACATGGTGCAATAGAAGGCTACCGGTTGATGCACCTTATACCACGCAAGACGAATTGCTGACATAACGTATGCCGCCGCGTGCGCCTTGGGGAAAAGATACTTTATCTTTTTACAAGATGCAATATACCATTCGGGAACGTTATGCGCGCGCATATCCTCTTCCCATTCGGGCGTGAGCCCCTTGCCCTTACGAACCGCTTCCATGATTTTGAACGCAGTTGCGTTTTCAAGGCCGTAACGGATCATATCCAGCATAATACCGTCACGCGTACCGATAACGCGGGAAATATCACAGATACCCTCTTTGATGAGGTCTTGCGCGTTTCCAAGCCATACGTTGGTTCCGTGTGTCAGACCTGAGATCTGCAAAAGGTCGGCAAAGTTACGAGGTTTTGCATCGATGAGAACCTGTTGAATGAAAGGTGTTCCCAATTCGGGCAAACCGTACGTACCAATGGTGCAGCCCTCAATATCTTTGGGTTCAATGCCAAGCGGACGCGTGGATTCAAAGAGCTCATAAGCCGAACGGTCGTTCATCGGCACGTCGAGAACCGACGTATCGGTGAAGCGCTCAAGATACTTATACTTGGTAGGAATATCGTGCCCAAGCTCGTCGAGCTTGAGGATGGTATCGTGCAAGTAAGAGAATGCAAAATGCGTAGTAATGATATCCGAGTTCGGGTCGTCAGCCGGATGCTGAACAGGGGTAAAGTCGTAGACATCATACTGTGAGGGGACTACGATGATACCACCGGGATGCTGTCCTGTTGTTCTTTTAACGCCTACGCAGTTGGCAACGAGGCGGTTCATTTCGGCTCTTGGCAGGCTGATGCCCTTCTCTTCCACAAATTTGGCAACGTAGCCGTATGCGGTCTTATCAGCAAGGGTGCCGAGCGTTCCCGCGCGGAACACGTGTCCTTCACCGAAGAGTTCTTCGGTATATTTGTGCACTCTACCCTGCACGTCGCCCGAGAAGTTGAGGTCAATATCAGGGGATTTGTCGCCGTAGAAGCCAAGGAAGGTCTCAAACATAATGTCGTGACCGTCAGCCATATATTTTGTTCCGCACTTGGGGCACATTTTGTCGGGCAGGTCAAAGCCCGAGCCGACAGAGCCGTCGGTGAAGAACTCGTTGTGTTTACATTCGGGATTGGGACAATAATAGTGCGGCGGCAGAGGGTTAACCTCGGAGATGCCCGCCATGGTTGCGGCAAAGGAAGAACCTACCGAGCCACGCGATCCAACGAGATAGCCTTGGTCCTCGCTGTATTTTACAAGGCGCTGTGCAATGAGATAAAGTACGGCAAAGCCGTTTTTAACAATGGAATCCAACTCGCGTGCAAGTCTCTTGGAAACAAGCTCGGGGAGCGGATCGCCATACATTCTCTTGGCTCTCTCCCAGCACATATCTTGGAGTTCTTGATCAGCACCTTCCATTTCGGGGGTATAGTTACCCTCGGGAATGGGACGCACGGGCTCGATCATATCAGCAATGAGGTTGGTGTTGGTAACAACGACCTCATACGCCTTCTCTTCTCCAAGATAGGAGAATTCTGCAAGCATCTCGTCTGTTGTACGCAGATAAATGCCAACGTCGCGGTCGAAATCCTTAAACTTCATACCTGCGAGCAAAATCTTGCGGTAGAGCTCGTCCTCTTCGTTGAGGAAGTGCGCATCACAGGTTGCGCAAACGGGCTTGCCGTATTTTTCACCCAATTCAACAATACGGCGGTTGAGGTTACGCAAGCCTTCGTCATCGGCAACGGTTCCCTCGGCAATGAGGAAACGGTTGTTGCAAATGGGTTGGATCTCGAGATAATCGTAGAAATTGACGATCTCCTCGATTTCGTTCTCGGGTCTGTTTTCAAGTATAGCACGGAAAAGCTCGCCCGCCTCGCAGGCGGAACCGATGATGAGCCCCTCGCGGTGCTTCTCGAGTACGGTTTTGGGAATACGCGGGAAGCGGCGGTAATAATCGAGGTAGCTCATCGAAATGAGCTTGTACAAATTTTTCAAGCCTACCTTGTTCTTAACAAGAATGATTTGGTGATAAGGCTTGAGCTTGAGAGGATCGGTTTTTTCTGCCATTTCCTGCTGTAGCATACGCCAGTCTCGCAGGTCGGATTTTTCCATAATGTCAATCATACGGAAGAAGATGTGTGCGAGCATTTCGGCATCATCGCAAGCGCGGTGGTGGTTAAAGTCACCCAAATTATACGCATTTGCAATCGCATCAAGGGTATGCTTATTCAGGTCGGGGTTGATGTAGCGCGAGAGCGCGAGGGTATCGAGATAAGGATTTTCAAAAGGCAATCCTGCCTCTTTTGCAAAGTGACGGATAAAACCGATATCAAAGTTTGCATTGTGGGCGATGAGAAGCGGCTGAATTTCCTTTGACGGATCATTACCGATAAACTCAAAGAAGGATTTGAGCGCCTCGGGATATTTTGGTGCGCCCTTTACCATTTCGTCGGTAATGCCTGTCAGTTCAACGATATCGGCAGGAATCGGCACTTCGGGGTCAACAAATGTGTTAAAGCGACCAAGCACTTCGCCGTTTTTGATTTTGACGGCACCAATTTCGGTAATTTTGCAGTTCTGTACCGAAAGACCTGTGGTCTCAATATCGAAAACAACACATTCCGCGTGCAAATTCGGGTTATACTTGCCTGCAATGGCACCTGCGGTGTTATTGACAAAGTAAGCTTCCATACCGTAAATGACCTTGAAATCGGTTCCCTTTGCGGCTTTCTCTACAGTGAGCATTGCATCGGGAAAGGCTTGTACGTTACCGTGGTCGGTGATGGCTACGGCAGGCATTCCCCACTTGAGTGCTGTTTTCACTGCGGCATCGGGGGCAATAAGTGCGTCCATTGTGGACATAGTGGTATGCAAGTGCAATTCTACGCGCTTCTTCTGAGCGGTATCCTTGCGCTTGATTTTGGAAATTTTGGCAATATCTGTGTAATAGAAAGTAAAATCAGGATCGGTCTTGCCCTTTCTTGTCACGTGCTTGGCATAACCGCGCATAGCGACGGCATCGCCGTTGTGGAGCATTTCGCAAAGTGCGGTTGCTTCATCAATATCCAATGAGTAAGAACGGTGCTCGATAGATGCATTGCCGTCAAAAATGGCAAAGCTGACATCAAAACGGTCACCGCCGCGGCTTTCCTCACGAACAAGGTCAAAAACCTCGCCAATAATGGTAAGGTTCTTTTGCGGCTTATCGATAGCGCCGATGGGCAAAGGACGAATCTCAAAGGGCTCACCGTGAACGTATTCGGGCTCACTGATATCAAAAACAGACGTACCGATGCGACAGGTCCCCTCTCCGTATTCGGGCAGCGGAACCTCACCGTAAATCGAAGCAGCACGAGGAAGCATCTCTTTTTCTTCCTCATCCGAAGCGGTAACAGCCTCGGGAGCGCGAAGCGCATCCTTTTGGTACTGCACCTCGGCGCGCGCGGCATCGCGGCTCATTGCTACAATGCGGTCTTGTAGCGAATTGTTGTATTCAAGCGGATCAAAGCCTTTGATGGTGTGAAGCTTAACTTGCAGGGTAACACCGTAAGTATCTTTGACGAGCTTTTCCATCAGTTTGGGCGTTTCAGCACTCTCGATGAGGTTGATGCCTGCATTGCCAAACGGGATGTCAATATCAAGAACATTGCCCGAAAGACGGTACTCGCAACGGTCAAAAAATCCCTTGGCAACAATACCACAGCGGTTGGTCTCCATTAAAAGGTCGGGAATCTGCGAGACGTCAAAAAGCTCCGCACCGTAAATAGGACAAATGCGGACACTGTTGAGGTCGTATGCGATACGGATTTCCTCTTCGATGCGATAAAGCTCGGCACGCGGAATAATGCGAGGAAAAGGCGCTTTTACCTCAATGATGCGCTGTTCCTTATCGGCGCGCAGAGTAATGCCGTTAGCGTCTGCCGAAAGTAAAGCCTCGGCAGACGCATTGTCGGGTTGATATCTGTTAAAAATTTCAAGCAGATTTTTACTCATAACGTTTTATGTTCCTTTAGAGCGCGTATCTCGCGCAAAAGTCTTTCTACAATATCCCTCTCGGGAATTTTTTCTACAATTTCGCCATGGCGAAACAAAACCGCCTCGCCCTTGCCGCCCGCAATTCCAACGTCGGCCTCGCGTGCTTCACCCGGCCCGTTGACAACACATCCCATAAGGGCTACCTTTACGGGAACCTGATCAAGTCCTTCAGCGGAAACTGCCGCTTCAAAGCGTTTAACAAGCGGAATGAGGTCAATTTCGGTGCGTGCACAGGTGGGACAGCTGACAATATCCATACCGCTCTGCCCTTCAATGCCGACAGCTTGCAAAATTTTGCGTGCGGCGGCAATCTCGTGCACGGGATCGTCGGTCAAGGAAACGCGAATGGTATCTCCAATACCGTCACAAAGGAGTGCGCCGATGCCTACGGTGCTCTTGAGGAGTCCACGCTCACCGCCACCTGCCTCTGTAACACCCAAATGCAAGGGGTAATCGCATTTTTCAGCCAAAAGGCGGTTGGCTTCAATCATATCCCGCGCGTTGGATGCCTTGATGGAAACAACGGTATCGTAAAAACCGAATTTTTCGAGCAAAGCAATATGATAGAGTGCGCTTTCACAAAGTGCTTCGGGCGTGGGAGAGCCGTATTTTTTGAGAATATGTCCCTCAAGAGAGCCTGCATTAACCCCAATTCGAATGGGAATGCGGCGCTCGCGGCAAGCATCACAAACAGCTTTGATACGATCTTCATCGCCTATATTGCCGGGGTTGATGCGAATTTTATCAAAGCCAAGCTCGGCACAGCGGAGTGCTACACGATAATCGAAATGAATATCGGCTACTATGGGCATTTTGATGCCGGCTTCTTTGAGCTTCCAAACTGTGTAGGCGGCTTCCTCTGTTGGAACAGACAAGCGCACAATATCACACCCTGCACGCTCCAATTTGCGCACCTGTTCCAAGGTGCGCGCGGCATCGGCGGTTGGGGTGTTGGTCATAGATTGAATGGCAATGGGAGCTCTCGCGCCTATACGGCACTGCCCCACTGCAATACTTCGAGTTTTTCTTCTGATATCGTTATATCTCATAATGCGATAATATCCTTTATTGCGATCAGCACAGCCAAGGCAAGCATAAAAACAAGACCAACAAGGTTGATAATGCCTTCGAGCTCACGCTTCATCGGCTTGCGACGTACGACTTCAATCAAATAAATAAAGATGTGTCCGCCATCGAGTGCGGGAATGGGTAACAGATTCATTACACCCAAGTTGATGGAAATGATAACGACAACATTGAGAACGGTAACAAAACCGTATTTTGCTGCCTGCCCCACGACCTTGGTAATGCCAACAGGACCCGAAACAGCCTCAACACCATATCTGCCTGAAAACAGGCCAAAGAGCGAATCGTAGACCATTTTGACTGTGGAAAGCGAGCGGAACCAAGTATGCTTAAGGACGGTTACAAAATTGAACTCGGGCTCACGGTAAATGAGAAAATCCATTTCACCGAACACGATGCCCTGATCCTCTCTGGAAGGTACTACAACATCCTCAAGCACCATCTTTTCGCCATTACGCAAAACCGTAAGTGTTAAGGGCTTGTAGCCTTGGTTCATAATCTCATAGCTAAGCTCATCATAGGTATGAACGCGCGTGGAATTGACTTTGATAACCTCGTCATGAATTTTCAATCCGCAATTTTCACTCAAAGACCCCATGAAGAGTTTGAGGTCAGCTTCGGTGAGTGTAGCGTGAACATCGATCATTTCATAATCGATGCTCTCACCTTTTCTGCGTTGAACGGTGACAGTGATTTCTTCACCGTTGGCATCCTTGACATAGCGTTCAAAATCGGCATAGGACAAAAGTCTCTCTCCATTCACTGAATAGAGGTGGTCATTTGGTTGAAAGCCGTGCTGCGCCTCCTCGGCGGTATATTGCACGTGAAAGCCTGCAACAACGGTAGTCGCGGCGGCGTTTTGTCCCTGCACAATCACCATCACAAGCATTAAAAGAAAGCCTAGGATGATATTCATTGCGGGGCCTGCTATGGAAATCAGGATTCGTCTCCATACACTTTGATTACAATAGGCTTGCTTGGCAAGCTCGGGGGTGAGCTCCTGCCAATCGGTATTCACCGGCCTTGTATCTTCCTGATCATCGCTTGGCATCTCACGGAACATATCGGGAGAGTCTTTTCCCTCACCGTTATCTCCTTGCACGACCTCCATACCGTTCTCACCGAGCATATTGACAAAGCCGCCGATGGGAAGCAGACGAAGTGCATAGCGTGTTCCACTCTTCTTCCCCTTCCAAGAGATGAGCTTGGGGCCCATGCCAATGGCGAACTCCAACACTTTAACACCGCACAGACGTGCAACGATAAAGTGGCCAAGCTCGTGAATAAAAATCAAAAGACCAAAAATAAGGACTGCGTAAAGAATATACAATGGGTTCAAATTGGGTTCCTCCAAAAATTAGCAATAACTGCTTCTCTTTTCTAAAAATTCGTTTGCCAAAGAGCGCGCGGCTCCGTCAAAGGCAAAAATATCGTCTACCGACCAAATGCGACTCGCATCGGAGAGAGCCTCAAAGGTTTCACTTACAACATCGAAAATGCCCGTAAAGCTGAGCTTTTTATCCAAAAATGCCGCAACTGCCACCTCGTTTGCCGCATTGAGGACCGCAGGATATGCTCCGCCACGGCGAAGAGCCTCTTTGGCGAGCTCCAAAAGGACAAAGGTTTGGGTATCGGGCTTTGCAAAGGTCATAGATGCAATTTGGGTAAAATCCAAAGGCTCGATAACTGCCTCCCCACGCGCGGGATGCGTTAAGGCATACTGCACGCAATGGCGCATATCAGGAACAGACATTTGTGCAATGACACTGTTATCAATATATTCCACGGCAGAGTGCATTATGCTCTCGCGATGAATGAGCACCTCTATCTGCTCGGGCTTTACACCAAACAGATGCGCAGCCTCGATAACTTCAAAGCCTTTATTCATTAAAGTGGCACTGTCAACGGTAATCTTAGCACCCATATTCCATGTGGGATGCGCCAAGGCGCGCTCGGGGGTAACAGTTGCAAGCTGTTCTCTTGTCATACCGTAGAACGGTCCGCCGGAGGCGGTGAGAAGCAGACGCTTGACCTCCTCCTTTTTGCCTGCTCTCAGGCATTGGAAAATAGCACAGTGCTCGCTGTCAACCGGCAGTATCTGCGCTTTTTTGCCTTCTGCAAGCTTCATAACAAAGTCCCCCGCACACACGAGAGATTCTTTGTTGGCAAGTGCGAGCTTTTTGCCTGCACCCAAAACGGCAAGTGTAGGACGCAATCCCGATGCGCCGATAATGGCATTGAGCACGACCTCGCTACCGCCAAATTTTTGTGTTACCATCTCGCAAATACCGTTGATACCTGCATAAACATCGATATCGGTACCAAATAGGCGTCGTTTAAGCTCTTTTGCGGCATCGCGGTCAGCCATCGCGCACGCGCGCACGCAAAATGCACGCGCTTGACGTTCGACAAGATCAACGTTGCGGTAAGCTGAAATACAGTTGACACGAATGCCATTCTGCATTGCAACCTCGATCGCCTGTTTTCCCACCGAACCGGTTGAACCGAGAATGGAGATGGACGGATAGTTTATATTACTCATAGGCTACCTCAGAAAAAATCAACAAACGTTGTAAGACACATCATTGCGATGGAAACGGCAAGGACGGAATCGAAACGGTCGAGAACACCGCCGTGCCCCGGAAAGAGCTGACTGAAATCCTTGATTCCATAGTGACGCTTAACGTAAGACATCAACAAATCTCCGATTTGCGAAACGATAGATGCCAAAACACCGCCTATTGCAAACATAAGTATGTTAGAATCGTACTCGGTGAGCCAGTTGCAAAGCAAGGCGAAAATCACCATGCCGATAACGCAAAAAACAACACCTCCGATGCTTCCCTCGACCGTCTTTTTGGGAGAAACATCGGGAATGAGCTTATGCTTTCCGCCGCGGCCGAAGAGCATTCCGCAAAAATAAGCAAACACGTCGGTCATCCACGCGCTGATGAAGATAGCAAGATAGAGAACATGTCCGCCTACCTCGTTATCGTGCAGAATGATGATAGCGTTAAATCCCATCAAGATGTAAAATGCAGTTGCAAAAAGCACGCAAACGTCGCTCAAATTGTACTTTCCGTGCGAAAAAATCGCTACGGTAAAAAAGTAGAACAAAATGACAATCATTAAAATAGCGCCATGCTGAGCCAAATGCTTTGCGGATTCGTGTTCTTGAACTGCGTTAAGCGAACCAAGTGCCATAAAACGCGAAAGAAACGGCAAACTTGCCGCCAGTGCGTAAAGCGGAATGGCAAAAGCGTATGCCTTTTGCATTCCGATGCAACGCATCATTTCAAACATTGCAATCACTGAACCGATTGCAATGGCAATAGGCAAAACAGGTGTTTGCGCAAACAACAGAATGGGAATCATAATCAGAACCACGATGATTCCCGTAATAATACGTTGTTTCATGATTTCCTCCTTGGGTAGATCAAACTCCGCCAAAACGGCGGCGTCTTGAATAGAATGCGTCTACTGCCGCATCGACATCTCTCTCGGAATAGTCCGGCCAAAGGACGTCGGTAAAATAGTATTCCGCATAGGCAGACTGCCACAGCAGGAAATTGGAGATGCGTGTATCTCCCCCCGTTCTTACAATAAGGTCGGGATCGGGGCAATTTGCAGTGTAGAGATTTTGAGAAATATCGGCCTCAGTGATATCGTTTTTTCCTGAACGGATCAAAGCTGAGCAAGCATGAACAAGCTCTTCTCTACCGCCATAGTTGATGGCAATGTTGAGACAAAACGGATTGTGTGACGTCTCGCGGTCGATTTTCTCCATCTTTTCACGTAGATCTTGCGAAAAGACACTCAAATTACCAATAAAGCAAACGTGAATATTCTCTTTTTCGGTCTTCTCAACGCATTTGTTGATATAGTCCTCCAAAATACTCATTATGGTTTGCACTTCCTCGGGCGGTCTTTTCCAGTTCTCGGTGGAAAAGGCATAAACCGTCATATAGCGGATGCCAATCTTTCGACAATACTCTGCCACGCGGCGAAAGGTCTCGGCTCCTACCGAGTGTCCGTAGCTCCGCGGCATTCCTCGTTTTTGTGCCCAACGGCCGTTGCCGTCCATAATAAACGCGATATGTTGAAGGCGACCGTCGATTACAACCTCTTCTGTGCTCTTCTTTTCTTTTTTGAGTGCCATTGCTTACCCCATTGATGAACAGCAAGGGGTGTGACTGACAACAAAATTGCTGTCACACCCCTTGTACTGATCAGATCTTCATGATTTCCTTTTCTTTCTTGGACGTGATTTCATCAACCATTTTGATGAAGCGGTCGGTGATATCCTGAACGGATTTTTCACCTGCTTTTTGCTCGTCCTCGGTCATAAGACCGTCTTTCTTTTGCTTTTTGATATCATCGTTGGCATCGCGGCGGATGTTACGGATAGCAACTCTTGCTTCCTCACCCATTTTTTGAATCTGCTTTGCCAAGGTCTTACGGCGTTCCTCGGTGAGAGGCGGGAAAACAAGGCGAATAACGCTACCGTCGTCAGCGGGGTTGATGCCAATGTCGGACGCTTGAATTGCCTTAACCATTGCCTTGAGCGTGGAACGGTCGTAAGGAGTAATGGTGAGCGTTTTGGGATCGGTAACCGCTACGCTTGCCATATCGGTCAGTCTTGTTTGAGCTCCGTAGTAGTCAAAGGTAACCTTGGAAACGATTGCACCGTTTGCCTGGCTTGCACGGATTGTGGAAAGGTTGTTTTCGTAAACGTCGATGCTCTTTTGCATTCTTTCTTCGGTGGGCTTTGTGTTGAATTTCATATTCGTTAAGTCCTTTCTATGTAAAATCTTATGTTTATCAGTTGTGAATAGCCGTGCCGACGGACTCACCCATAACGGCGCGGTAAATGTTTTCGGGATTTGCCAAACCAAACGCATAACCCGATATGTTATTATCCATACAGAAGGTTGCTGCCGAAAGGTCAAGCGCGCGCAGGTTCTTATCTAGAATCTCGGCATAAGTCAAGTCGGTATAACGAACCGCATTGGGATCCTTTTTGGGGTCTGCGCTGTAAATTGCATCGATGTTCTTTGCCATCAGAATGCAATCTGCCTTGATCTCTGCTGCGCGCAGAGCCGCGGCTGTGTCGGTGGAAAAGAACGGGATACCAAGTCCGCCGCCAAGGATAACGACCTCGCCGTTTTCCAAAGCCGCGATTGCATCGCGTGCGGTATATGTATCGGCAAAGGCTTTGATCTCAACGGCTGTCATAACACGTGACCTCATACCCTCGCGAATGAAAACATCTTGCAAAGCAAGTGAATTGACAACGGTTGCAAGCATACCCATATGGTCGGCACGGCACTGATCCATACCCGTGCCCTGTCTGCCACGCCAGATGTTTCCGGCACCTACGATAACGGCAACTTGAACACCCGCATTTTGGCAGCGCTTGATTTGTGCGGCTACCTCTTTGATGAAATCAAAGTTGAGAATGCCATCCTGCCCCGAGGAGAGAGCCTCACCGGAAAGCTTGAGCAATATGCGTTGATATTTCGGCTTTTTCATATTGACATAACTCCTTGCTTTTAATATATACTATATATTCCTTTATATTGTACTACAAATTCGCCGATTTGTAAACACCTTTTTTGGAAAAAACGGCGTATTTTTCTTGTTTTTTTACAATTTAGTAGCACTTTTGAAGAAAAAAGAGAGCGTTTTTGAAAAACACTCTCCTTTTTTACATTCCATTTTACTTTTTCATTACCGCGAGACCGCACCAGCCGTTTTCTTCAAGACGTTCAACGATACGGAAGCCGTGCTTCTCAAAGCACTCAACAACGTCGTCGCTTCTCTCCAAGATGATGCCCGATGCCAAAAGGACGGTATTCTTGTGCATCAATTCTCCCACGTCTGGCGTCATACGAATGATGATATCCGCAACGATATTGGCACAAATGAGGTCATAGGGTTGGCTCTTATCGACTTGACGCAAAAGATCGGAGACCTCGCAGGTGATGTTGGTAAGACCACTATCCTTGATGTTTTCATTCGCTACGCGAACTGCCATCGGGTCGATGTCATAAGCGCGACACTCCCCTGCTCCCAATTTGGATGCACAGATAGCCAAGATACCGCTTCCCGTACCTACGTCAAGCATTCTGCAGCCCTCTTTGGTGTAGGTTTCGAGCAGTTTGATAACGAGCCTTGTTGTCTCGTGTGTACCTGTTCCAAATGCCATTCCGGGGTCCATACGAACAATCAATTCGCCCTCGGCAGGCATGTATTTTTCCCATGCGGGAACAATAACCAAGCGCTCACCGATTTTGATAGGCTTGTAATAAGCCTTCCAAGAATTTGCCCAATCCTCTTCGTTAACGCCAACGGTTTCTATTTTTGCATCTGTCAAGTCGGATGCTGCGAAACGCTCGCGCAGAAAGGATATGCACTCGGCAACGCTTCTCTCGGCAGGCAAATAAACCGATACCGATGCAATGGTCTTATCGGCATTGAGAATACTCTCGTCGATAAGGTCACCGTAACAGGTTTTAAGGTCGATGTCACTGTAATCTTCAATTTGCAGATTGTTGGAGACCATGCTCATAATGGCTACAAGGTCGTCAAGGCGCTCAAGCTTGACTGTAACTTTAACCTGTGTCCATTCGCTTTCGGTGCCGTAGTCACCGCATACGTAATCTTGATCTATCATCATTTATTTGTCCTTTGATCCAAAAATCTTTTTGAAAAACTGCTTATGTTTTGCATAGTTGCTCTCGCCGCAGCTCTCGGCAAAGGCTTTCATTGCTGTTTTTTGCTTTTCGTTGAGCCCTCGCGGAATTTCAACAACTGTACGGAAAATCAAATCTCCGCGGCGACCGTTACCGTTGACGTACGGAACGCCCTTGCCGCGCATTGTAAATCTTGTGCCTGGCTGCGTTCCCTCGGGAATGGTGTGCTTGATGTTACCCTCAAGTGTGGGAACATCAATCTCCGCACCCAAGGTAGCCTCCGCCACCGTAACGGGAACCTCACAGTAAACGTTGTAACCGTCACGCTCGAAGAAATTGTGCGAGCGAACCGAAACAGTGATAATCAGGTCACCGGCAGGGCCACCGTTGCGTCCCTCGTTACCTTGACCGCGCAGTGCAATGCGCTCGCCGTTATCGATACCTGCGGGAATGGAAACAGTGAGACGTTTTCCTTCTCTTGTCATACCCGAGCCGCGACATTTGGAGCAAGGATTTTTGATAACCTTACCCGTTCCGCGACAGTTTTCGCAAGGTGCTGTGGATTGGAACGACATTCCGCCCATACGCTGAACACGACTGACTTGTCCGCGTCCCTGACATACCGAGCAGGTTTCGACACCGCGGCTACCGTCACTTGCTCCTGTGCCTTGACAATCGTTACAATGGCAAACACGGGTATAGGAAACATCCTTTTTAACGCCGAAAACAGCTTCTTCAAAGGTGATGGTTGCGGTTGTACTGATATCGTCACCTTGCACGGGACCGTTACGGCGACGCGAGCTGCCGGCACCGCCAAATCCGCCACCGAACATACTGCCAAGAATATCGCCAAGGTCGCCAAAATCCGAAAAACCGCCCGAGAAGCCGCCAAATCCGCCAAATCCGCCGTCGCCTCCGCCCATTGAGGGGTCAAAAGCCGCATGACCGAATTGGTCGTACTTCGCTTTTTTGGTGGCATCGGAGAGAACCTCGTATGCTTCGTTTGCTTCCTTGAACTTTTCCTCTGCTACCTTATCACCGGGATTGGTATCGGGATGGTACTGCTTTGCAAGCTTATAATATGCCTTTTTTATCGTGCTCTCGTCGGCGTTTTTATCAACGCCCAGAACCTCGTAATAGTCTCTTTTGTTTGCCATAGGTATCCTTTCCGTCGTATTGTATCTTGCTTTTCCCTATCCATTTTTCAAAATGAACACGGAAAAGCAAAATACACCCAACGGGAAAGGCGCAAATGCGCCTTTCCCGATAAAAAGTCAGACTTGATTAGTTGTTGGAATTATCCTCGTAGTTTGCGTTGTAGTAGGTGCCGTCGCCATCGGTGCCAGCTTGTGCATTGGGATCTGCGCCCTGTGCACCTGCTTGCTGATAGAGCTTTTCGGAAATCTTGTAGAAGGACTTTTCAACCGCCTCGGTATCAGCCTTGATAGCCTCGGTGTCGCCACCCTTAATGGTTTCCTTCAGCTTCTCAATGGCAGCCTTAACGTCTTCAACATCTGCGGGATCTGCCTTGTCGCCAAGCTCGGAGAGTGTCTTTTCGCTTTGGAAAATGATGCTCTCAGCACGGTTCTTTACGTCAACAGCCTCGCGAGCCTTCTTATCTTCCTCTGCAAATCTCTCTGCATCCTTAACAGCTCTGTCGATGTCCTCTTTGCTCATATTGGTGGAAGAGGTGATGGTGATGTGCTGTTCCTTGCCGGTGCCCTTTTCCTTTGCGGTTACGTTTACGATGCCGTTGGCGTCGATATCGAAGGTAACTTCGATTTGCGGGATTCCGCGAGGTGCGGGAGTGATACCGTCGAGGATGAAGCGACCGAGGGTTGTGTTGTTAGCAGCCATTTCGCGCTCGCCCTGCAAAACGTGGATCTCAACAGAGGTTTGACCGTCAGCAGCGGTGGAGTAAACTTGGCTCTTCTTTACGGGGATGGTGGTGTTGCGGTCGATGATGCGGTTGAATACGCC
>JAZQKM010000083.1:0-16888 GCA_045542155.1 Eubacteriales bacterium | reverse complement strand
GATAAGCAGAATACGCATAAATTTGAATGCGTAACCAAGCTCATAACTTCGTTGCGTGAAGTTGGCAATCGAAACAAATGCCATATACAAAATGACCTCGGGAATGAGCCATCCAATGCTTACGGCAAAGTCACCGAGTATCAGTCCGCCCACAATGGCAAGGGAATTGGAAAGCATACTCGGGGTGTTCATCGATGCGAGCCGCAAGCCGTCAATCATAAACTCCATCAGCATCAGCTGTGCAAAAATGGGGATGCGTCCGCGCTCCTCGGGGACGATAAACTCAAGCCACGCCGGTATCCATTCGGGATTGCGGATGAGTAAAAACCAAAGAGGAACAAGGAAAAGCGTTGACCAGAACACCAAATGTCGCACAAGACGAATATACGTTCCTGTCAGGGGCGGGAAATAAAAGTCGTTGGTTTCCTGCATAAAGTCGAAAATGGTGCTTGGCAGAACCATTACCTCGGGTGAATTATCGCAAATGATGAGTACGCTACCTTCCAAGAGCTGTGCCGCCGCCGCGTCGGGACGCTCGGTATAACGGATTTTGGGAAACGGATTGTACCACCTCTGCCGAATGAGCAGCTCTGCAAGCGATTCGTGTCCCATAGTCAGAGCATCTGTTTTGATAGAGTCGAGCTTTTGCGAAAGCTTTTGCACGTATTTATCATCGGCAATTCCCTTGATATAGCAAAGCACGATATCTGTTTTGGAACGTGTTCCAACGCTCGTGTAATACATTGTCAAATTGGGGTCTCTGATGCGCCTGCGTACCATTGCGGTGTTGAAAACGAGAGTTTCCACAAATCCGTCGCGCGAGCCCATCATCACGCGATCGGTCTCGGGCTCGGCAACCGAGCGGGCAGGGTAGGTGCGCGAGTCGATGATAATGGCAAATCGCCCAAAGGTTTCTCCAAGCATCAAGGTTGTGCCCGAAAGCAGCATTTGCATCATTTTTTCGCCGTCTTCCATCACCTCTGCCTCAACAAAGGGCATATGGTGCTCTACAAAATAGCGCGCTGCGGCATCTTCTCCGCCATCTGTTGGATTTCCCAAGCTCTTCAAAGAAAGAAAATAAAACATTAGGCGGTTCATCGAGCCACCGTCCACAAAGCCGTCAATATAGTAAAGCGTTGTTTCCGAATCTCCAACAAAGAGCGTTTTCTTAATTATATCAAAATTTTCGCGCACGCGCAAAACCTCGTCTACACGCCGCACGTTCTCGCGGTAGTTTCCGCACAGTTCAAGCATAAAAATCTCTCTCCAAACCCTCTTTTTCTTTATTATGCCGCAAAAAGGCAGAGCTATTCATATTCGCGCGCGCCACCGCATAGGATGGAGTAAATCGGATCGCAAAAAAGGAAAGGAGAACTTGAAAAAATGATGACCGATATCTTTCGCCCCGAGGGAGCACTGTTTGAGAGTGCGCAAAATAGAGAATACCTATCATCCTTGGCAGGGCTTGAACGTGCGATGAGCCGAGATGCCATTGTAGAGGGTATTGCAACGCTCTGCGACGAAGAAATGCGCCTACACGTGGATTTGCGCTGTGCACGCGGTATTATTGAAGCCGATGACACCGTTGCCTGCCGCGCAGGGGAGACAAAAAAGGACATAGCTGTTATTACGCGTGTTGGCAAGCCCGTTGCGTGTAAAATTCTCTCCATCGAGTGTCGCGACGGCGAACCTGTGGTAAGACTTTCGCGCAGAGCGGCACAAGAGGCTTGCATGCAGTATTATATGCAAAACTTGCACGCAGGCGACATTCTCACGGCACGCGTTACACATCTTGAACCCTTTGGCGCGTTCCTTGACGTTGGATGCGGTGTGCCGTCTCTTTTGTCTGTTGATTGCATTTCGGTTTCTCGCATCTCGCATCCGCGCGACAGATTGGCTTGCGGAATGACTATTCCCGTAGCAGTCAAATGCGTCAATCGCGAAAGCGAGCGCATATACGTCACGCTTCGCGAGCTTCTTGGAACATGGGAAGAAAATGCCGCCGCCTTTGATGCGGGGCAGACTGTTACAGGCATTGTGCGTAGCATTGAAAACTACGGTGTATTTGTTGAACTCGCCCCAAACCTCGCAGGTCTTGCCGAAGTAAGTGAAGAAGAATCTGCCATTTTACGCTCCAAAATAGGGCAAAGCGTTGCTGTTTACATCAAAAGCATCCTACCCGAGCGAATGAAGGTCAAGCTCGTGCTCATCGATGCTTGCTGTTCTGCACCCGCATCGCGCACACCTTTGCGCTTTTTTATCGATACCGAACAGACGCAACATCTAACACGTTGGAGATATTCACCCATCCGCGCACCGCGCGTGATTGAAACCGTTTTTAGCGAAAATTAAATAAAAGAACCACGACTTTTGGTAAGTCGTGGTTCTTTTGTTATGCCATTGTTTCGGGCAGCTTCTTGCCGCCAAGAATGTGGAAATGCAAATGCTTTACCGTTTGGCAAGCGTCCTCGCCGCAGTTGGTAATCACGCGGTAGCCGTTTGCCAGTCCCTCGGATGCGGCAATCTTGGGAATCGCCTCAAAAATGCGAGCGGCATACGCGCTGTTTTCGCTATTCACACCGTCGGCAGATGCAATATGTGCCTTGGGAACGATTAGCACGTGAACGGGCGCCATCGGCTCGATATCGCGAAAAGCGTAAACGGATTCATCTTCATAGACCTTTGTAGAGGGAATTTCCCCCGCAATGATTTTACAAAATAAACAATCAGACATATTGGTTCCTCTTCTCAAATCAAGTATTCTTCATTATAATCGAGCCAACGCATTCGCTGACGTGCTCGCAGGCATCGGCGCAAGCTTCAAAGCAATCAAAAATCTTGTACCAAGACATGGTTGTGAGTACATCATTGGAGTTTTTTGTCAGGTTGTGCATGATAGCGAGGTAGAGCTTGTCACATTCTTCCTCAACGTCGTTGCAGGCGATAATGAGGGAACGCATGGTCTTGGACTTTTTGAAGTTTTCAAACTCATCCATAATTTGAACGAGCATCTCGCAGCTCTTTACCAAGTTTTTGGCAAATTCAATAGCGGCGGGGTCAATCGTTTTGATGTTATAAATGTAGAACTTTTGCAAAATTTCCTCAATGGTGTCGCAAACGTTGTCGAGTTGTTGGCTCAGCATATCCAAATCCTCGCGGTCAACGGGGGTGACGAACGCTTTTGCAAGCGTCTCATTCATTTCGTGCTTCTTAATATCTGCACCGTGTTCAAACGTATGCATTTGCACAAGCATTTCATCAATTTTATCAGCATCGTAGCCCTCAAGACATTCTACCAAATAGTTAGCAGCATTCTTTGCAAGAGTTGCACACGCCGAAAAGTTTTCAAAATAGAACTTATCACCTTTAGCCATTGTGTTTATTTCCTTTCTGTTAGTTGAATATAGCCAAGAACAGTTTTGTTACCAAAAATGCGAGAATTCCGCAACCGGGGAAGGTGAGAATCCAAGTCATTACCATTTCTTTTACAACACCAAAATTAATTGCAGAAATGCGTTTTACCGCTCCCACACCCATAATGGCGGTGGTTTTAACGTGTGTGGTAGAAACGGGAAGACCGAATACCGAACAGAATACGAGTGAGAGCGAGGATGCGATGTCAGCCGAAAAGCCTTGATATTTTTCAAGCTTTACCATATCCATACCCACCGATTTGATAATTTTTTTGCCGCCCATAGCGGTTCCCGCCGCCATCACGAGCGAGCAAACAATCATTAGCCAAGTGGGAATTGCAAAGGTTGCTACATCGGCACCCGAGCCTTGTAGGGTAAATACACACAAAAGAATAATGCCCATAAACTTTTGACCGTCCTGCGCACCGTGCATAAACGCCATTCCTGCCGCACCAACGATTTGCGCACCTTTGAAGAAGGGCTCTGTCTTGGGGCGGTTCATTTTATAGCAAATGACAGTTACAAGCTTTCCAATCAACCAAGCCAAACCAAAGCCAAGGGTGACAGAAATGAAAATGCCGTAAATGACCTTGAGCCATTGACTCCATACAACGGCTTCCAAACCGCTGAGTGCCATAGCTCCACCCGTAAGACCTGCAATCAGCGCGTGGCTTTCGCTGGTAGGGATACCAAAAACCCAAGCAAGCGTTGCCCATGTAACGATTGCAAGCATTGCCGCACACAAAACAATGATAATCGTTCTGCCGGAGTTTTCACCAAAGTTTACCATACTTGTAATGGTAACTGCAACCTCATTGCTGATTTTTGTCATGACAAATACACCCAAAAAGTTGAAAACCGCAGCCATCAGGATTGCAGCACGCGGGGGCATACATCTTGTTACTACGCAGGTGGCAATGGCGTTTGGCGCATCGGTCCAACCGTTTACCAAAATAACGCCAAGCGTGAGAGTTACCGCCACGAACAATAGGGGATTGGCTGTCATTTGATTCAAAAAATCTAAAATTCCCATAGCTCGCCTTTCATTGATGTTTTTTCTACATTGTGCATTTTGCCACAATTACAGTTATTATATCATATTCGTCAAAAAATGTCAATCCCTTTCTTGACAAGCCCACAAAATATGCTATAATATATACAGATAAAAAGGGAAGGAGGAAAGCCAATGCTGCCGCACGCCACACGCGATTTATGGGAATATTTGAAAGATACCGACAAAACCATCGTCCTTTACGGTATGGGCAACGGAGCCGATAAAATCCTGTCGGTGCTTAGCGAGCGCGACCTTTCCGTTGGTGGCATTTTTGCAAGCGACGGTTTTGCTCGCGGTAACCTTTTTCACGGTATGCCTGTTCGTACTTGGAGTGACATCAAAGACGAATTTGGAGTGGAAAACATCATTGTTCTTCTTTCGTTTGGCACGTCTCGCCCCGAGGTGTTAGAGAACATTCTGCGTATCCGCGCCGAAGCGGAGCTTTACGCCCCCGACGTTCCTGCCTTTGGCGACACGCTCTTTACACGTTCCTTTTATGAGGAACATATCGAAGAATTCACCGCCGCACGTGCGCTCCTTTCTGATGAAGAATCCCGTCGCATTTTTGATAATGTTCTTTCCTACAAGCTCTCGGGGGATATTGGCTATCTGCTTGATGCACAGAGCGACGAGGGCGAAATTTGGGAAAATATCATTCATCCCCAAAGTATTCGTGCTGCCGCAGACCTCGGTGCTTATAATGGTGATACGGTTCGTCAGTTGTTGGAACAAGGAACAATAGATACCGTTTGGGCGATGGAACCCGATGCACGCAATTACAAAAAGCTCGAGACTTATGCCGAGTGCGAAACGCGAGCAAACGTTATCCCCATCCATGCGGGTGCGTGGAACGAAGAAATCACACTCTTTTTTGACAAGAGCGGCAATCGCAACGCATCTTTTGAGAAGAATCGCTCGCAAACCCTTGCCGACCGCCCTGCAAAGGTGGTAGAGGTCAAAGCCTTGCCGCTTGATAGCGTCCTTAATGGCGCGCGTGTAGACTATATCAAATATGATGTGGAAGGCTCTGAGCGAGAAGCACTCGATGGCTCGCAAAAGACGCTCAACACGCACGCTCCCACACTGCTTGTCTCCCTCTATCACCGCAGCGAGGATATGTTCTCGCTTCCGCTTCACATTCGTAAAATCGCTCCCCGTTACAGCAGCTTTTATCTGCGCAGAATGGCGGGAGTTCCTGCGTGGGATGTTAACCTATATGTAAAAAAATAAAAAGGAAACGCGTACGCGTTTCCTCTTTTTGTTACATAATCGGCGCAAACATTCTGCAAATATCCTGCAAAGCTCTTAATATAAAATTTGTTTTACAGTCCGCAACGGTTACCTCATGGCAGTCGTTTTGCAAATTGAGAATGTCATTCTTCACGTCTGCAATCATTTTCGAGCCGTAAAAGCACGCGCCGCACTCGTAGTTGAGATAAAGACTGCGAAAATCCATATTGGTACTGCCGATCATACAAAAATCATCATCCGAAACTACAATTTTGGCGTGGACAAAGCCGGGGGTATATTCGTATATTTTTACCCCTGCCGCGAGGAGCTCGCGATAATAGGATCGCGTAGTAAAAAATACGACCTTCTTATCGGGAATTCCCGGGGTAAAAATGCGCACGTCCACGCCACTTTGTGCGCACCATTTCAATGCCGCAATCATTTCTTCTCCCAGCGTCATATAGGGGGTGGTGATATAAAGACTTTTTTGTGCACGTGAGATGGCGTGATTGTAGATGCGCTCACCTACGTGAATTTTATCCATCGGACTGTCGGTAAAGGGCTGCACCCATCCGTCCGAAGGGGTGGTGGAGTCTCTGTCGGTAATCAGGTCGAGTAAGGGTTCGCGTGTGCGCGATAGCAAATGCCAAGTTTGTAAAAACATTGCGGTAAAGCTTTCGGCAGCCGCACCCTGCACCCGCACGGCACAGTCGCGCCAATGTCCAAAGCGGAGCTTTTCATTGATATATTCGTCAGCCAAGTTGATGCCGCCCGTATAAGCGATTTTGCCGTCGATGACGGCAATTTTGCGGTGATCGCGATTGTTTTGTAGGGTGGTCAATAGCGGATGAAAGCGATTGAATATTTCGCACTTTATGCCATAAGAACGCAAGATTTTCTGATATCCTACGGGGAGAGTGAGCAAGCATCCCAGGTCATCGTATATTACGCGCACGTCTACACCCTCTGCCACGCGTTCGCGAAGCACTTTCAGGATCGCATCCCACATAATGCCTTCCTCAATGATGAAATATTCCAAAAAAATAAACTTTTTGGCACGTCGCATATCGGAAAGCATTGCAGAAAGCATTTCTTTGCCGTCTCCAAAATAGCGGCTTTCGGTGTGCTCATAAGCAGGGAGAGCGGCTGTGTTGCGCAAATAGGAAAGCAGACGCGTATCCTGCCCGTTTGCAATCGTTGGTTCTTCGGGCACGCAAAGCGTGCGATATTCCGCGTGTTGTGCATCCTCGATCTTTTGCAGGATTTTACGAAAGCCCGTAGATGCCGTTTGAAAATGGAAGGTCCAATACATCACGCCGCCAAAAAGAGGGAAGAGCAGAATGAGAAACGTCCACAAAATTTTGAAGGCGTATTTGTCGGGACGGGTAATAAGGTGCAAAGCGGTTACAACACTCAGCGCGCTCAAAACAAATCCAAGCCATCGTAGTTGACTTCCGCGCAAAAGCAGTGCTAAAAGGAGCACGAGTTGCGCCAAGATCATTAAGGCGATGAACATTCGTCTGCCAAAAAAAAGTCGTAATTTACTGCGATATTTGATTCTTTTCATACGCACACTCCTTTCGTAATATTTGCACATGATGAATAAAGGCAAATGGGGACTGACACAGTCAGCCCCCATGGCTGTGAATTTGAACTATGCTTCCTCGCCGCCCGCGTTGTCAATGAATTTCTCCATATATTCCTCGGGGGTAATGAGAATGGTACGCGGCTTGGAACCGTCGGGGGGAGATACGTATCCCTCGGATTGCATACGGTCAATCAGTTTTGCCGCACGGCTGTAACCGATTTCCAATTTGCGTTGCAGCAAAGAGGTGGAAATGCGTTTTTCCTCAATAGCGATACGAACTGCATCGGCATATTTGCTGTCTGCACCCTTTTCGCCGCCTTCCTCTCCACCGGAGGGAACAAAGTCGCCACCGCTGCGGCCCTTGTTGCCGCACTGTGCGGCAAGCTCTTTGAGCTTGGAGATGAACTTTTCATCGTACTCTGCGGTGCCGTTGGTTGCGCGGATAAATTCGCAAATTCGTTCAACTTCCTTATCGTCGACAAATGCACCCTGAACACGTGTATCACGCATCGAGCCGATAGGCACGAAGAGCATATCACCGCGACCGGTCAGTGCTTCCGCACCGATGTGGTCAAGGATTACGCGGGAGTCGACCTGCGACTTAACTGCAAACGCGATACGGGAAGGTACGTTTGCCTTAATAAGACCGGTAACAACGTCTGCAGAAGGACGTTGGGTACCGATAATGAGGTGCATACCTGCGGCACGCGCCTTTTGCGCGATACGGCAGATTGCCGTTTCGACTTCGTCACGCGCGGTCATCATCAAGTCTGCCAACTCGTCAATGATAATAACGATGTAGGGCAGGTGAGGCATATCGGGGTCATTCTTGGTGGCGTTGTTGTAGCCCTTGATGTCACGTACGCCAACCTGTTCGAACAACTCAAAGCGATGTTCCATTTCTTCAACGGCCGCTTGCAATGCTCCGGCGGCATCCTTAGGCGTTGTTACAACAGGCGCCATCAAGTGAGGAATGTTTTTGTAAATGCTAAACTCAACCTTCTTCGGGTCAATCATAATTAGTCTGACATCCTCGGGCGTTGCCTTGTAGAGCAAGCTCATAACGATACAGTTGATACAAACCGACTTACCGCTACCCGTGGTACCGGCAATCAAAAGGTGAGGCATTTTGGCAATGTCAAAGATGAGGGGTTCACCGGCAATACCCGAACCGAGACAAGCGGTCAGCTTGCTTTGCGAGGAGGTAAATGCCTTGGATTCAATCAATTCACGCAGGAAAATAGTACTGCGCGTTTTGTTGGGAATCTCGATACCGACCGAGTTGGTACCGGGGATAGGAGCCTCGATACGAACACCGCCCGAAGAACGGAGCGCGAGCGCGATGTCATCGGCAAGATTGGTAATGGTGCGAACACGTACGCCGGCGGCGGGAGTAACCTCATAACGGGTAACGGTAGGACCGCACGCGTGTCTGGGTTCACCCAAAATATTTACGTGGAAGCTACGCAGGGTAGTTGCCAAAGCTTCACTGCTTTCCTCAAGCTCTGCCTTGTTTTCTTCCGACATCGGTTCACCCGGTTGCAGGTAAGAGACGGGAGGGAATACGTAACGCTTGGGCTTTGCAGGCTTTTCGGGCTTTGCTGCTGCAGGCTTTTCTGCAGGCTTTGCGGCAGCAGGCTTTTTTTCACCGGTAGCAGACGCGGCAGCTTTCTTCGCGGGAGCGCCTGCGCGCGGAAACAGGTCTTGCTGCGCTTCCAGTCTTTCAAATTCTTCGCTTGTCAAACCAAAATCCTTGGGCTGTTCAATTTTTTGCGAGGCTTGCTTGATGGTGGAAATAGAGGGAGGAGTACCCGCAGGCTTTTGTACTGTTTTTGGGGTAGCAGGTTTTGCTGTTGCGGGAGCTGTGGGAGCAGGCTTTGCGGCAGGCGTTGCGGGCTTTGATGCGGGTGCAGTCGGTCTTGCAACAGGTGCGGCAGGCTTGGTAGCCGGTGCTGCGGTGGGGGCCGCAGGTCTTACTGCGGGAGCTGCTCCTGCGGGGCGGGTAGGTGTGGCAGGTCTCTGTGTAGCAGAGAGCGGCACTTCGGGAGGAACAGGTGCGTGCTTTTTGGTCAGTTGTGCATCACTGTCTTCCAAATCGATAAAGATATTTTTCAAATCAAAGTTACGGTCTGCCTTGGGAACACGGCGAACCTGTCTGTTTTCTGCGGTTTTGGGGAAGATGGGCTCGACTGCCGCATCGCGATTGAGCGCGGCATCCGGTGCGGGAACAGGCTTTACGGTTGCTGTGGGAGCGGTGCTTTCAGCTCGGGGAGCAGAGGCTGCAGGTGCTGACGAGGGATATACACTCGGAGCGGGCTCTTGACCCATAGCAGACATTTTTTCGGTGACCTGGTCGGGCACAAAGAGCTTGTCCTCTTCGGTGGGGTCAAGACGGGGCATCGGCATCGGTGCCATCTTGTCCTCGGCACTCTTTTTGCCGGTGGGCTGTACCACACGAACAGCACCGAGAGGTGCTTCGGCGGCAAAGTCATCGGAGTCGTCGGCTGTCAGCTGACGGGAGGTCGTGCGACGAATTTTTTCATCCATTTTTGCGCGAATCTCTGCATCCTCGGCGCCTTGCTCCGAATAAGAGGGTGCACGCTTACCGTGGGTACGTTGGTGGTTGCGCATACGGTTCCACAAGTGTTGGGGAGTCATACCCAAAAGGTAGAACAAGGATGTCGCCAAGAGGAAGAAGCCGAGAATGAGCGAGCCGGTAAAGCTGCAAAGGCTATACAAAAGATAACCGAAAGAGCCGCCAATAAGTCCACCGCCTGTCATTTCGGCACCGTGGCGCATCAAAGCCTCTGCGGTAAAATTGCGCTGATCTACGGGGAACATCGTCAGGCAGAATATGTGAATGACGGCTGCAAGAGAAACGATAAAGATAACCGATGCAATGATTTTGGCAGTAGCAATTTTGTTATCGATATATTGCTTCCAAAAGATGCCCATCACCAAAAGCAGAGCGGGCAGGGTGAATACGGCAGGGCCAAAGGAGCCAAACAAGCCGTAGCAGATGTGATATCCTACCGTGCCCATCCAATGTCGGGTGGGGTCCTCAAGGCTGTTTTGCCAGTTGCAAAAGATGTTGAGCAAGAGAGAAATCCCCACAAACAGAGCCAAGCCAAAGAACACGTAGGGCAAAACCTTATGCCCGGGGCGAGAGGAGCGGGGAAGCTCCATGTTCACTGTGTTGTCCTTCTCCTTGCCTTTGACGGGAGCAGAATTCTTTTGAGCAGGAATTTCATTCTTTGCTTTTTTTGTTGCGGTGTTTGAGCTCTTCTTTTTCTTTTGTGCCGCATTGTCGGGAGCCTTTTTGGGGGTGGGCTCCTTTGCGGGAGTTGATTTTTCGGGAGTGGAGGTAGAGGTGCTTCTCCAATCACTTTGTATAGGCTCGGGGTCAGGACGCACAACAGGCTCGGGACGAGCAGTAGGCGTCTCTATTTGGTCGGCATCCTTCATTACGTTGAAGGGCTGATCATAAGCCGAGGTCTTCTTTTTTGCGGGGGTTGGAAGCGCGGGCTTCTTTTCGCCGTTTGGCGTTTGATCGGTCATAGTTTCCGTGTCCTTTCTGCAAATATCAAAATCAGTTAACTCTTAAATAGAGTTAAATATAATATACTAAATTATAGTATATCACCTTTTTTGAACGATTGCAAGACCTTATAACAAGTTTTTGACAACTTTTTTCAAAAAAAATAGGACGTATGTGCAAAAAGTGCACATACGTCCCAGAAATTATTGCTTTACATCCACGGGAGCCATCATTTTAGCGACCTGCGGAATTTTGAATAGCAGTACTGCAATTACCACGCAAATAATGGTATCGGGGAGCATATAAACGCCGTTGTAGCAAATGGAGTAGAGAACGGGGCGGTTTACCCAAGATGCGCCAAAGGCAACGAACTCCTCATATTCTGCCCACAGGATGACACCTGCGAGGAAATGGACGACAAAGCGCAAAAAGCAAACAAGGGTTATGCCGCCGATCTTGCCCCAAAAGCCCTGCTTGCGGAACATTCCGGCAAGGCCGAGAACGGTAAATGCGATGATGAAGTCCATCAAAAGGGAAGCGATCAGCATTCCGGGTGTGAGCCCCCAAGAAAAGACACCGCCTTGCAGAATTTGTGACCACGAGTAGCAAAATGCTGCGCCAAGTCCCCATTTGATACCAAAACGAATGGAGATGAGGCAGATGGGAAGCATCGATGCCAAGGTGATCGCCCCATCAAAGGGGAGTTGAAAGAACTTGACGTAACTGAGTACAACGGCCAACGCCAAGAGGATTGCACTCTCACACAGAGCGCGAACGGGTTTTACTTGTTTCATAATGTTTTTCCTCCTTAAAATAAAATTGACCGCACGAAATCTTCCGTGTGGTCAATATTTGTCGGGGGGAACGAACCCAATGACAAAATGTATATCTCCCTACGCCGGCATTATCCGTATCAGGTTAAAGGGTTCGGCTCACGCCATCTCAGCCGTCTTTCGACAGCACCCCCGATTTTATGCGGTTGTTATGAAACACCTAAAGTGTAGCACAAGTTTTGAAGTTTGTCAAGAGGTTTGATAAAAAAGATTTCAGTTTCTCCATTTTGCAAAAAAGCGCGTTCCCCGAATGGGGGAACGCGCAAAATGTAATTTTATTGTTGGACTTATACCTTCGGAATGACGATGTTAGCAATAATTGCGTTGTGGTCGGAAATCCATTCTCCGTCGCGCTTTTCATCGCAAACCTGATAGGTTTGAACAATATTTGCCAAATCGGAGGAAACGAAAATGTAGTCGAAAATTACATTTCCGGAGACGCTGTTACCGTTGAAGGTACGCTTGATTTCGCCTTGCTTTGCAACCTTGGAGGAATCGACAAATCCGTTTTGGACCATGGTTGTGTAAGAAGCTGTGTTGGGTTGAGTGTTAAAGTCACCGGTTACGATGGTGGGCAAATTGCCGTGTGTGCTGTAAAGCTTTCGAATTTCGCCAAGCAAAACTTCAACTTGACCGTTTCTGACGGCTTCTGCTACTGTACCGCTGTTTTCACCGTTGTTGTCGAGATGGGCGTTGACGTAAATGAATTTTGCGCCATCGCTCTTGCGTTGCAGAACAACGTAGGTCATAATACGTGGGTAGTTGGCGGTGTAAGTCGTGCCGTTTTCGGTGTAGGAATATTTAGATCCTGCCGTGTCGGGAGTTGCAGAGAGCCATTTGGTACCGCTTGCAATACAGGTGAACATATCTGTGCGGTAGAAGATTGCGCTGTATTCGCCTGCGGTGATGCCGGTGCCGCCGTTACGACCTTCACCGACTGCGGTATAAAGGTGACCAAGCTTGCTTTTCAAAGCGCTCATCCAACTGGGATCTGCCTCTTGTACACCAAATACGTAGGGATTGTTGTCGAGAATGGTGTTTACAACAAGGTCATGTCGCGGGTTACTTAAAATTTCGGATGTTTGAGTAACTTTAACGTTAAAGCTCATCAAGGGGAGAGAGAGCGACGTGTCGATAGCCCACTTTGCGTAAATTACCAAGTCTTTGCTGTAAGTGGTTGCCGTGAAGGGAATCGTGCATGCGTAGTCAAGATACCAACCGTCAAACTTGAGGCCCGGATAGGTGGGGGTAGCAGGGAGGATGATAGTCTCACCAACGTTGCCCGTAGCGGTGGCAAGCTTTGCGTCGCCGCCATCTTTGCCGCCTACAAATATGAGCGTGATCTCTCCTGTGGGAGTGGAGGGGACTTCCCAAACAATTTGGTAGATAGATGCCAAAGTCTCGCCTGCCGTTCTTTGATAGAATAGCGTCAAAATTTTGCCGTCGGAAAGCTCGACAGAGGATGTATAACCCCAGTCGGAGGTGTTGTCATTGGTGGGCTTGAGACCGTAGGAAAGAATGATTTCCTGTGTCCAAGTCAAGCCGCCGTCATAGCTCAAACGTGCACGAATACCCAAGGTGGTATCCTTATTTCTTTCGGTGTAGGATACGGTTTTACCGTTTTCATCGATATAGATGCCGCGGTAGCCGTAAGTCATAATCATAACACCGGAGCTGTGTTGGATCATATGAGCGGGGGTTTCTTGTACGCGAGCAATCAGGTGCCAAGTGCTAAACTTGGTTGCACCGGGTTGCAATTCGCATTGATAAAGTCCCTTGTTAGAGCGCATTACAACAACGAGAACACCGTTATCATTGTAAATGCCGTAGGGCTCCTGGAAATCCCAGCCCGTCTTTTCATTTTGCTCCTTGTCGGTTGCAATCACAATAGCATCCGACCAAATAAAGCCGTTCTCGCCCATTTCACCGGTTGTGGTTCTTACACCAATACCGGTACCCCATGTCTTATTCACCTTGTCATATTTGAGGTAACCCACAGAGGTCAGACCGCCTTCGGGATTGATGATGAGACCGTGAGGCGTAAACATACCGTCTGGCATGCCGTAAATCTCGCTCCAGGTCTTACCGCCGTCTTCACTGATGATGTAGTTGCCGCCCATCAGCTTGGTATCAAGATCATTGTCAACGACTGTCTCGTTGTAATATGCTTGGGAAGCGCAGAACCACGAAACAATAATTTTGCCGTTCCAATATAAAACACCGGCATCGCGGTCGTCAAGAACCGTATCAACCAAGAGCTGCGGTTCGCTCCAGGTTTTGCCTTCGTCCTCAGAATACCAACAAACGAGCTTGCCGTCCATACCGGTGTGTGCGCTGCGCATACCGGAAGCAACCGCCATCAAGCGTGTTCCGCCTATTTTGGTAACGGTAGACCAAGCAAAGTAGCCGTACGTTTCGCCATCTTTTTTGCAAACAACCGTTTGCTCTGCACCGTCAACGATGTATTCATATTGGGCTTTTTGGATAGAGAAATTATAAAAATAAAGCTCGCAGGTTTTGTTGTTCCATCCAAAGTAGAATACGGGACGGACAGTATCGTTGACGTTTATGACGATGTGATAGGATTGACCTTTTTTCAGAACAACGTAAGGGGTTTCTGAATAAACAACGGTCATTTCCTTGCCGTTGGCATCAACAACCGATACAAACCTTGCCCCTGCGGAAAGTTGCAATTCCACCTCGGTGTAGGTATTGCCGTTTACATGTGAGATTTTGTCAACGTAAAGGTCAAAGGAAATGGTGCTGTACTTTCCGTTGGTGTTCCAAACCAAAGCACTCTTTTCGAGAGCGATAAGTCCGGATTTTTTTATGTAGTGGTAGCCAAAATCAAACGTTGCGCCTGCGGGAGCTTGGTTGACCTCTGCAAAATCAGCATAGGTGGAGTGATAGGTAACAATATCGGATTTTCCATCCAAAGTGGCAGAAACATTCACGTTTTTGCTTGCAACAATTTTATAAGCGGCAACCTCATACAAACGGGGCTCCTTACCGCCCGTGGTAAGATCGGAGTTTACCGCACCGAGCTTGGCTTTGAAAATAACGGTATCACCAAGCTTGACGGTGCCCTCAACATAAGAGGGATTGGTTTTATAACTGCCTGCAACACTAACGTAAAGGCCATCGGAAATGAAAGCTCTTGCAAAACCGTTTGCGTTTACTTGGTCATTGAGAGTTAACTCTACGTAGTAGTATTCTTGGCTGTATTTGCCTTTATCATAGGACATACCGATTTGAATGGCTTCCTCAATAGAAATGGTAACATACTTGCCGCAAATACTGCACGTAAAATCATCGGTGGGTATGTGGGAGCCGTTTTTGGGAATGGTTACTTCCTTGGTGTCACCGCACGCGCACGTAACGGTGCCTGTTCCTTCTGCAGCGCAGGTGGGGGGAACAATGACAGTAATGGTTTCGCTATATACGTGGGTGTGTTGATCAGTGATCACTTTGTAGGATGCAACCTCGTACAAGCGAAGCTCCGTTTCACCGGTGTTATAGAAAACCTTGCCGAGCTTTGCCTTGAAGATAACGGTATCACCGAGTTTGATGCTGCCTGCTGCATTTCCGGTCAGATAACCGCCTGCAACGGTAACGCTAAATCCGCTTGCAAAAGAGGCTCTTGCAAAGCCGTTTTCGTTTACTTGGTTGTTAAGGGTCAGTTGCACATAGTAGTATTCTTCGCTAAGCTGATCCTTTACGTAATCTTTAACAATCTCAATGGCTTCCTCAACGGGAATGATAAGGTTCTTGCCGCAAACACTGCACGCAAAATCATCGTTAGGTGTGTGGGAGTTGTGGATTGTGTAGGAAGCAACCTCGTACAAGCGAAGCTCCGTTTCACCGGTGTTGTAGAAAACCTTGCCGAGCTTTGCCTTGAAGATAACGGTATCACCAAGTTTGATGCTGCCTGTCGCATTTCCGGTCAGATAACCGCCTGCAACAGTAACGTTAAATCCGCTTGCAAAAGAGGCTCTTGCAAAACCGTTTTCGTTTACTTGGTTGTTAAGGGTCAGTTGCACATAGTAGTATTCTTCGCTAAGCTGATCCTTTACGTAGTTTTTAATAATCTCAATGGCCTCTTCAACAGAAGTGAGAAAGCTTTTTTTGCAAATGTTGCAAATGCCTGCATCACTGATTTGGTGTTCGGTAGATGCGGAACCTTCAGTCTTGCCGCACGAAGAGCAGGTTTTGGGGGTTGCACAGGTTGCACTTACCCAAGCGTGTTCAAGGATATCCTTTTCAACCTTGGTCGTGTAATCACATCTGGAGCAGGTTTCATAAGCATCCCAACCGATCTCGGTGCAAGTGGGAGCCTTTGCATCGTGATTTTTGATATCGTGGTCAAGAGCTGCTTTTTCAACGTAGGTGGAATATTCGCAGCCTTCGCGCTTGCAGGTTACGTAGGCATCCCAACCAATCTCGGTACAGGTGGGTTCTTTGGCATCGTGGGACTGTTCATCGTGGCCGAGTGCCCCTAGTGTTTCCTGTGCCACAAGAGTTTCATTGCATGTGGAACAATACTTTCCATCACTCAGTCCTGCTTCGGTACAGGTGGGCTTTTTCCCCACGATAATTTTTTCGGTATGTATGTGAGGGGTAGGGGGTGTAATCTCCTCGGGAGATGTCGTTTCCTCGGGAGATGTCGTTTCCTCGGGAGATGTCGTTTCCTCGGGAGATGTCGTTCCTTCGGGAGATGTCGTTCCTTCGGGAGATGTCGTTCCTTCGGGAGATGTCGTTCCTTCGGGAGATGTCGTTTCCTCGGGAGATGTCGTTTCCTCGGGAGATGTCGTTTCCTCGGGGGATGTGGTTTCTTTGGGAGTTGTAATTTCTTCGGTTGCTATCGCCGATGTGATAGGTTCGTTCTTGTTAGCATCAGGAGCGCCAAAATTGCACGCGGTAAATGTGCTAACAAGTAAAATCAAAGACAAAAAGAACGCTACTTTTGTTGTGTGTTTCATAATTTCTCACTTTCGTTTTTTCAACTCTTGTCACTTGTGTTGCTTTGTGCCGTTGTTTTTGTTAAAATGGCAACGTCAAATTCATTTGGCGTTGCCATAAAGGTTTCAATTATCTAACTCTCTCACCAAGAGGGGTATCGTCGCTAAGGAATACCACGCGAACGGTTTCCTCACCTGAGGCAAGAATCATACCATTAGATTCAATTCCGCAGAGAACTGCAGGTTTGAGGTTGGCAACAAGAATGATTTTTTT
>JAZQKM010000082.1:0-3035 GCA_045542155.1 Eubacteriales bacterium | reverse complement strand
AAGGGTATCAACTATTTTGATACCGCTTGGGGCTATCACGACGGTCAGTCCGAAATTGTGATGGGCAAGGTACTTGCCGACTATCCGCGTGAAAGCTTTTATCTGGCATCTAAGTTCCCGGGCTTCAATCTGCAAAATATGGAAAGGGTTGAGGAAATTTTTGAAAAGCAGCTCGAAAAATGCGGTGTTGCGTATTTCGATTTTTATCTGTTCCACAATTTGTGCGAAAACAACGTAGATGCATACCTTGATCCTAAGTACGGTATTCTCGACTACTTGCTCAAGCAAAAGAAAAACGGACGTATTCGCCATCTTGGCGTTTCCACACACGGCACGCTCGATACGATGCGTCGCTTTCTTGATGCTTACGGTGAACACATGGAGTTTTGCCAAATTCAGCTCAACTGGTTGGATTGGAAATTGCAAAATGCCAAGGCAAAGGTGGATATGCTGCGCGAATATAATCTTCCCATTTGGGTAATGGAGCCCGTGCGCGGCGGCAAGCTTGTTTCCCTTGAGAAAGCATACGAGGCAACCTTAAAAGAGGCGCGTCCCGATGCAAGCGTTGTAGAATGGGCATTCCGTTTTCTGCAATCCATCCCCGATGTGTGCGTGACGCTTTCGGGAATGTCAAACTTTGAGCAACTGCGAGAGAATATTGCTACATACGGGACCGAAAAGCCCTTGAACGAAGAAGAATGGAACATCATTCTGGGCATCGCCCAAAAGATGACAGAAAAGGATACGCTCCCTTGCACTGCCTGCCGTTATTGCACCGCAAATTGCCCGATGGAATTGGATATTCCAATGCTCATCGAGCTTTATAATGAATTCAACTATTCGGGTGGCGGATTTGTTCCCCCTATGGTTATCAAATCTCTGCCCGAGGATAAACGCCCTGCGGCCTGCCTTGCCTGCCGTGCTTGCGAGTCCGTTTGCCCGCAAAACATCAAAATCAGCGAAATGATGCGCGACTTTACGGAGAAGCTTCAAAAATGACCGACCTTCAAAAAGCAAAAAAGCTCTTAACAGAGGGCGACTATACCTGCGTGCTTTGCAAAGGTGAAAAAAACTATACGTCAACGCACAGAGGCGTGCTCCCTTTGACAGAGTGGTTTGAATCGGGTGAGATTTTCGAGGGCTTTTCCGCCGCCGACAAGGTGGTTGGCAGAGGTGCGGCATTCCTTTACGTTTTGCTTGGCGTGAATGCTGTGTATTCCTATGTTATCAGTTATGCTGCGTTGGAGGTTTTGCGTGACCACAACATTACAGTCGAGTACAATACTGCCGTGCCGAACATCATCAATCGCAAGGGTGACGGCATTTGTCCGTTTGAAGAAACTGTCCTCAACATTGCAGATGTAAATGAAGCCTATATGGCAATCAAGCAAAAAATGCACGAGATGGGGATTGCATCGAAGGGAGAACACAAATGAAAATTCGTGTTAGCAAAGAAAGTGTCGTATATCAGGGCCCTGCCTATGAGGATAGTTATTGGGGTGAGATACAATTCCCTGAAATTTTGAAATGTGCCGACGGCTCTTTGGCGATTAAGACACACGCTGCGGATGACAACTGGGCGGAATTTGGAAAAGATAAAGACGTTTGGTGCATTTCGAGAGACAAAGGCGTTCGTTGGGAAAGAGCCAAGGGAGCACTTACAAACGAAGTAGGATACCTTCTTCCAAGCGGTGATAGACTATATTTTCCACTGAGAACGGGGCTTTCCTGCAAAACGGCAGAACTAAAACCGGCTCGCATCGTAACTCAGCGGTTGCCGAGCGATAAAATTACAAAAGAGAAAGACGGAAGCTGGCCCTATCCCGTATTTATGTATCGGGATATTTGGGGAAGTGCCAATTACATTTATGATTTGGCAACGCTTCCCGACGAATATTCCAAAAAGGAATGGGTTGGCTATCGGATCAAAAAAGGGGAGTGTAGCGGCACAGAGGAGAGAGTCAAGGTAATTCATCCAAATATGTCGGTGCGCGGTGTTATTCGGGGAGAAGATTTTGTTATGGCACCGTTCTGCCCTTATGGGCGCGGATTCCGCACGGACAAGGAAGGGAATATTTGGGTTACATCTTATTCCGGCGCGCACCTCAATCCCTATAACGGTGGAGTCGACGTGTGCGGCGCCTCGCTTCTGTATAAGTCCTCGGACAACGGGCACACCTTTGAACTCGCGGGATACATTCCCTATATCCCCAACACCACCAAGCACCCTACGGCGTATATGTGCGACGGCTTTTCCGAGGCGGCGTTGGAGTTTATGGATGACGGTTCCATGATCGTTCTTTTGCGCGCGACCAGCGTCTTTTTGGGTGGGCCGGAATGGAATCCGATGTACTTTGCGCGTTCTACCGACGGTGGCAAGACCTTTTCGGAGCCGCAAGAGTTTGACAAATGCGGTGTGCTACCAAACTTGGTAAAATTGGATTGCGGCGTTACGCTGGCTGCCTACGGCAGACCGGGTATTTACGTACGTGCTACCGATGACCCCTCGGGAATTGCGTGGGAAGAGCCGATCGAAATTATGACGGGAGAGGATAGAAGTCATTTGATGAACAATCCGCCCGCGCGGCCGAACTTTCATCAGTGGGCGGGCTCTTGCTGCAACGTAGACCTCAAGCCCATCGGACCGAACCAAGCCATCCTTGCCTATTCCGATTTCTATTATCCCGACCAATCGGGTAAAACGAATAAAAAGTTAAAAACGATTCTTACACGTATCATCACAGTGGAATAAAAGAAGGGCTGACCTTTCGGTCAGCCCTTATCCTTATTTCATTTCTTTTTCTCGCTTGGAAATTTCTTTCATCAGTCGTATCAAAAGTAAGACCGAAAGAATAGCTGCGAGTACGTTAACGCCAACAAAGTTGAACCAAATGCCGTCAAGTCCAAAGCTCCAAAGAGCACCGAGGAGTACGACAGGGAAGACGAATGCCGTGCCAACCGAAATGATGGTTGCCTGAAGCGGCTTTTCAATCGCACTAAAGTAGCTTTGCGTAGTCACGCCAAACCAACGGAAG
>JAZQKM010000081.1:0-2672 GCA_045542155.1 Eubacteriales bacterium | reverse complement strand
AATGGCGCGCGGATCGTTTTGCGGGCGCTCAACGCGCTTCATTTTGTCAAGTAGCTTTTGGCGGCTTTCGGCGGCAATGATGTTGCGCTCGCGGTTCCAAGCGCGCTGCTGCGCGATATATGCCTCTTGACGTGCGATTTCCTTTTGTTGGTTCTTCCAATGCTTTTCGGCAATTTCGCGGTCAATGCGGCGTTGCTCCATACTCTTGGTGTAATTGCCGCGATAAAGCTTTGCGCGGTGATGCTCAATCGAGAGCGTTTTGTTTGTCACCTTGTCCAAAAAGTAACGGTCATGAGAGACGATCATAACACATTTGGGATAGGAAGAGAGAAAACTTTCAAGCCACGCAAGCGTTTCAATATCAAGGTGGTTCGTCGGCTCGTCGAGCAGAAGAATATCGGGTTCTCTTGCAAGCTCTATCGCAAGAGCGAGGCGCGTGCGCTGACCGCCCGAAAGGGTTGCGACAGATTGTTGTGCCGCGAGCTTATCAAAGCCGAGGCGCAAGAGAATGGATGCGCATCTTGCGCGGAACTCGAGCCCGCCTTCTTCGGCGAATTTTTCGTTTAAATCGCTGTATTCGGCAATGGTGCGCTCGTCGCCGCCCGAAAGGGATTTTTCAAGAATGGCAAGGCGTTCTTCCATTTGGAGCAGACGGGGGAAGGAGCGGTACATTCGCTCAAGCACCGTTTGTTCTTCGTTCTCACAGTCAAATGCGCCATCCTGCGTCAAAATGCCCATCGTTTTGCCGCGCGAGAGATAGACCTCGCCCGAGGTTGGCTCAGTGGCACCTGACAGCAGGCGCAGGAGCGTGGATTTGCCACAGCCGTTGACACCAATGATGCCGAGCTTGTCGTTTTCCTCAAGGGCAAAGCTTACCTTATCTAATATAACGGTCGTCCCCACCGAAAAGCAGAGTTCGTTTGTGCTGATTGCAATCATAAAATGATACTTCCTTTTTGGGGGTTAGAATTTCGTTTTGGCTTCTACCGCAACGCCAAGGATGCGTGCTCTGCCGATTTCAAAATCCTCGGGGGAGAGGAGAATGGGGGAGTATTCCTCGTTTTCGGGGGAGAGAACGATGCGGCGGCTCTCTTTGGAAAAGCGCTTGACCGTTGCGCTCTCACCGTCTACAAGACAGGCAACAATGTCGCCGTTTTCGGCATACTGCTGTTTGTGAAAGAGAACGTAAGTGCCGTTGACAATGCCACAGTTTTTCATACTATCGCCGCAAACCTCTAAATAGAAATATTCGTCAACGTCGTCAACGTCGGCAAACTCGTGGCCGAGCATTGTTTCATCGGTAACGATAGGTCGGCCTGCGCGAATGACACCGATAACGGGAACCATTTTGCGCGCGCGCAGATGGCGGTAAGCCGACTCGGTGTCGCGCGTACCGCTGGAGGTGCCCATCAGCTCGTCGAGCGTGAGCGAAAAATATTCGGCAATGCGGGCGAGCTTATCCACTTTGGGGGTGGAACGTCCTCTCTTCCAATCGGTAAAGGTCGAGGCTGCAATTTTTGTGGCTTTCGAGACCTGATAAACGGTTGCGCCCTTTTCGTGCAGGAGACGTTCAAAAATCGAGTATTCCATTCCTTTTTCTCCTTGTTTTGGCAAAATTATACAATTCACGATTTCGTCTTTTGTGTAAAGCATAGAATATCAAGAAAATACGAAATACCACTTGACAATACTTCGGTTTTCCGATATAATATGTGTACTACCAACATTATAACGGATTTCCGAAGATTTGTCAATAGAAATCGCAAAAATTCGACAAATTTTTCGAAAATTCTTAAAAAATCGACAATATAGTACGGAAATACGAAACAGAAAGGAAGCGATTGAATGACACAAGAACAAGAGACGAGAGTGAGAGAGACGGCACGCAATTATTTGTGTGGATATCAGCTTTGCTTGGATATGCTTAAGCTGAGAAAATACGAAAGAAAGCGAGCCGCAAAATTCGACGAGCTTTGCGATTGTGAGGACATTCTAGCAGGGGATGAAGCCTATTGGAAGGCGCGCATTTATGAGATTGCCGCCTTTTTGGGAAAAATGAAAAATGGAAGAGAAAAGATGCTCCTTTACTACCGTTACGTCAAAGGTGAGAGCATCGAGCACACCGCGGGACTGTTGGGGTTATCGCGCCGCACGGCGTACCGCCTTTGGAATAAGGCACTCCTATCTGCCGGGCTTCTTTTGGAGAAAACAAATCCGCAATACATAAACTCACAAAAGATAACTGAAGAAACTCGATACGTATAAAAAAGGAAGGCATCGTATATTTCAACGATGCCTTGTATTGCGAGTGGCCGTAAAAAAGTTGTTAGTGACTCCCAACGTAGAATAACTATTGTCGAACAGTCACCGCGCTTGCGCGATGTTTATCTCCTCACTACGCCCGCCACAATGGATGATTTGTGTGTCGGCCCTGCAAATACCAAAAAGAATTTATGTGCAATCGGCAAGATTCAAAACTATTTTATTTTTGCTGACTGCGTGACGATATGTTTGATATGCGCCGCCCGATTGATGGGTTATAAAGCCAATTACAAGGTCGGCTTTTTCAACCATCCAGCGATTGCGATGGCAGATTGCATATCTGGGTGGGGCGTTTTCAATTTCGGGGTAAATAATGGCATCATACTGTGCCTCTTTGTCTTTCAAATTGT
>JAZQKM010000080.1:0-2360 GCA_045542155.1 Eubacteriales bacterium | reverse complement strand
GCGGAAGAAATCGCACAAGGCTTGCCGCAAAGAGGCAATATACGAGCCTTGATGGAGATCGAGATCTATTCCAAAAAGAATGATCTTGAAAAATGTGTTGAGCTTTCAAACAATATGTGTGGAGAAGCTGTACACGATTATTTGCGTGCTCTTGCTGTTCGAGCACGAAGAATATCTATTCTCGGCAACTCGAAAAAACAAGAAGCCATATCCGCTTGGCATCAGTTTTTGGATGCTATAAAGTACAACGCCAAAATGTTTGATGACATAACTATCCATACCAAATGGCTGTATAGCGCACTCAATAATCTCGCTAATGAATATATTGCGATATCCGAAATTGATAAAGCTTTTGAAGTAATCGAAGAGCTTACTGATACTTTGCTTCTCGATTACAGCGCGTGCAAAGAGAAGTGCGCACACACAACGGCAGAAGAAATTAAAAACAATTTCAAGTTCTATCTGCAGAGCTGCTATAATTTGTGTTTCTCTTCAGAGGACAATATAATTACCAACGATTCAAGATTTCAAAAATGTTCGCAGATGCTTGAAAACGTTGAATGAATATACGCCCCGCTTTTGCGGGGCTTTTTCATATTAAATCACACTAAATTTTTGGGTGCGCTACAAGGGGACAGATACCTAAAAAGTCTCCTTGTGTGAATCGCTCGAAAATCGCCCAAACAGTCCGCTGTTGCGGGCTGATGTAACCGCGCAGGTAGGACGTTAGTCCCCGGTGCTTTAACCCGCTTCAAAATAAGTTTAGGGATATTTCCGCCTTTATGATCGTATTTTAGCCGAAAACGTGTACGATAATCTGTACTTTGCAAATGCTCCCAAAACAAAAACGAAACCGTTTTCGCAGTTTCGTTTTGTAAATATTAAATTGTTCCGATATAGCAACGTGTGATGTAAGGATATTTAACCGCTCCATTTGCTTGATGCTTCTCAAACACTTCTTCGAGGTCTTTTATATAGTCATCATATATCGGATCGTTTTCTTTAGGCGCATACGAAGAGGAAAGATTTCTTGCAATAAAATCTTCACGAGTATAAACGAGGTTGTTGCAAAACTCAACCAGTTTAAATTCTCCGCTGAAGAAATCCGAGAACGCGTCCTTTGAAAAATTAATTCCGTTGGAAGAACCTTTGAAAGCTTTACAGTATTTTTTGTTGACTGCAAAGTTGTCTTTAATAATTTCGCTCTCGCTATCTCTATCGTTCCAAACAAGAACTACTTTTCCGTTGGGTTTTAGAATTCGTTTGCATTCGTGCTTGAACGCAACTCTGTCGAACCAGTGAAATGCCTGAGCAACGGTTATGAGGTCAACAGAACGATCGGGGAGTGAAGTATTCTCTGCGGTTGCGTTGATAGAAGTGATATTTGCAATCTTTTTGTACTTTTCTTCTGCTTTTATGCGCATATCGTCGTTTGGCTCAACGGCAAACACCGAATTTGTAAATTTAGATAACGCAATTGTAAATATGCCTGTTCCCGAACCAATATCTGCTGCAACTGTACCCTTGTCTATAACTCCTTCAGCTAAAAGGTAACTGAATAGCGCATCGGGATAGTTCGGTCTTGCTTTTGAATATACTGTTCCTTTTGAATCAAACTTGTTTGTGTTCATGGTTTTACCCTATAACAAATTTTCGTCTTTCATTTTAGCAAGAGAACGGTCGATTGATTCTCCAAGCTCTGTTTCGACGTTGTAATATACTGCGAGTTGAACAAGCGCATTTATTGCTTGTTTTATTTCGTCAGCCAAGTGTTGTTTGGAGGGCTCTCCGTGTTTTAGTGATTTGATACCGCTTTTTTCAAAGTGATTCACTTCGCTTGCGACTTCACCGCATTCCTCGAGGACTCGTGTTGCTATTTGATAGGGATCGTTTCCGTTTGGAAAGCGGTTTGTATAACCTTTTGCTAATAGGTATAACTTTTCCATTACTTTTTTCCTTTGTACGCCAAGTTATTATCAATGAATTCTATCAATTGCTTTTTATTAACTTTATCCTGATTTAATTTGTACCATTCAAACGCTTCTTTCAAACCATCGTGCAAAGTTTTTTCAGTTTGCATAAGCAAGTGTTGAGCAGAAACGTCAAGATTATATTCGTAGTCATAAAAAGGGAAGTAGCTTCTTTGAGGAATATTTGCGAAGACATTAACAAACACGGGATGTTTACCGACAACAGCATAGCAAGCTTCAACCCATTCTTTAACGGTGATCGCGACTTGATTTCCAACATTGAAAACACGTTGTTCAGGTTTGGTTTCAAGTATCGTATCAATGAATTTGCATAAATCTTCGACGTGAAAGAACTGTAATTTCATATCTCCGTTTTGAGGTAGATAAAAT
>JAZQKM010000079.1:0-5977 GCA_045542155.1 Eubacteriales bacterium | reverse complement strand
CTCCACCACCGTTACCGGCGTTGAGATGTTCCACAAGCTCCTGCCTCAAGCAGAAGCAGGCGACAACATCGGTGCTCTGCTCCGTGGCGTTGCTAAGGACGAGATCGAAAGAGGTCAAGTTCTTGCTAAGCCCGGCTCCATTAAGCCCCACACCAAGTTCGTAGGCCAAGTTTACGTTCTTACCGAAAAAGAAGGCGGCCGTAAGAAGCCCTTCTTCTCCGGCTACAGACCTCAGTTCTATTTCAGAACCACCGACGTTACCGGCAACATCGAGCTTCCTGATGGCGTTGAAATGTGCCGCCCCGGTGACAACGTTGATATGACCGTTGAGCTGATTAAGCCCGTTGCTTGCGAGCAGGGTCTCCGTTTCGCTATCCGTGAGGGTGGTAGAACCGTTGGTTCCGGCGTCGTTGGTAGCATCGTTGAGTAATTATTAACCTAATCTACTCTGTTACGAAAAACCAATATGGGTTGCTGTGCTTAGCACAGCAACCCTTTTGCAATCATATATTAAAACAAAAACAATCGAAAAAACACTTGGGAAATGGTGAAAATCCATACCGGCAGTGAATATTTTAGAAATAGAACTATTCTAATTTTAAAAAATAAGTCTGCGAACCCTCAAAAAGAGGGCCGAACGGGTGAAAATCCCGTACCGACGGTTACAGTCCGGATGGGAAAGGGGAAAATATGAGTCGTTTGAGTTCTTCAAACAAACTGCGCCGCATAGCGCTTATCGCTGTTTTTGGCGCGCTTGCCTATGCATTGATGCTGGTAATTCACTTTAAAGTGTCGTTTCTGACCTTGGATCTCAAGGATGCGGTCATTACTTTAGCAGGGCTTTATTTTGGCCCCACGGCGGCACTTTCGCTTTCGGTTTTGGTGCCTCTTTTGGAACTGATTTCGGTTAGTGACACGGGTCTTTACGGTTTCTTAATGAATTTTATCAGCACGGCAACGCTTTCCGTTACCACCTCGTTGATTTATCGCTATAAGCGGAGCTTGATGGGGGCGATGGTAGCTCTTTTGAGTGCCGCCGCAGCAACGGTTGGCGTTATGATGCTCTTCAATTTGTGGGTCACTCCTTACTATATGGGAGTCACTGTTGAGGCGGTCAAAGGGTTGATTCCTACTTTGCTTTTGCCCTTCAACACGGTCAAGGCTTGCATGAACGTAGGGGTTGTTCTCTTGCTGTATAAGCCGATTTCCACCGTAATGCAGAGAATGAAATTGATTGAAAAGAGTTCTCAAAAGCAGGGGCTTAATTGGAAAACGATCGTTGTTGCGACGCTTGCTTTGGCGTTAATTGCCACCTCTCTTGCAATCGTTTTCGGTATATTGAACGGCAGATTTGAATGGCACTAATTGCTATACGTAGTGCAAAAAACGCTGTTTTTCGCTATACGTATGCAAAAACGCATATTGTAAAACAAAAAACGCCGCGCAACCATTGGTTGCGCGGCTCTTTTTATTTGATTTTGCAATACGTCTTGCGGTTACACTCATTTATTGACGATAGGAAGCTCAACAACGTCCTTCGGCTTGCGAACGGTCCACATACCGTTGGTGAAGTCAGGAATCATTTGAGGAGCACCGCCCTGTGCGATGGAAATCTCGGAGAGTGCGGAGATTGCCATCCAAGCTGCGCCGTCGTAAACATCGATGGGCATTTCTTGGTTTGCCTTCAGGGCATTAACGAATGCGCGCATTTCAAGGCCGTCCATGCCGCCGTGACCTGCATCGAGCTCGGCTTGGGTGATGGTTTTCCAAATGTCGGGCAAATAGTCCTGTTCAAGGGCAGCGGCATTGCCTGCCATATCGCGGTAGTAACGCTCGGTATCCCAATACTCGCGGTCGCCGTAGCGATACAGGAGGTTGGTATCCTGCTCGTAGAGACCGTTTGTGCCGCGAAGAGTGAATTCGCGGGAGTAGGAGCGAGGGAGCGTTGTATCGAGACGCAGAGAGATTGTAGAGCCGTCTGCGCAGGTAATCAACGTGTTTACGATATCGGATTGACGCCAGGTTTTGCCTACCAGTTGTGGGAATTTATCGGTATGACGGCTAACGTAATCTGCCATACCAACCGACTTAGAGCCGACCGAAACGAGGGAAACCATTTGGTTACCGCGGTTGATGTTCAGCGCCTTTGCAATCGGGCCGAGCTCGTGGGTGGGATAGTTGTCGCAGTTGCGGAGCAGGTAGTTGCGCAAACGGTAGTGGCGATGCTTCTCGCCGGAGGCGATTTCGTAGCACAGGTGGTGTGCGTACGCGCCGTGCGCGTGAACAAGCTCGCCGAGGAGTCCGTTACGAACAAAGGATGTGCCAAGCAGCTCGGTTTTGCCGAAGCAGCAGTTTTCCAAGAACATAAAGGGTGTTCCGGTTCTTTCTTGCGTGCGAACGAGCTCCCAGAGGGAATCGATGTTGTATGCGCCGCAAACCTCCATGGCAACGGCAATACCCTTGTTCATTGCCTCAATAGCAAAGGGAACGTGGGTTTCCCAAGAGGTTGCAATCATAACAGCATCAAGGGATTTCATATTGAGAATGTCCATATAGTTGGTCGAGCCAAAGGGACGCTTGCCACATGCCTTTTCAACATCGTCCATTGCCTGTTGTGTGCGGTCCTCGTAGTAGTCGCAAACACCGATGACTTCAACGTCACTCATGCCAAGCAGGATGCGCTGGGTCATACCCGAGCCGCGCTGGCCGTAACCGATAACACCAAATTTTACTTTTTTCATTTTTTATTCCTCCAAGAAGTCAATCTTGTCATACTGCCTTCATTATACTCCAAAACACGAGGGCTGTCAATAGAAAAACAGCCCCAAAAACTTTGATTTTTGATTATTTTGTCCAAAATCATCAATTTTGGATACACGATTATACGCGAAAAGGCATCTTGTGCATCTAAAAAGGTGTCCAACCGTCACAGAGGCGCGTATCATAACAAAGAGAGTGTGCCACGCCCCTGCTTTTGTTTTGGTTTGCCCTTCGGCAAAAGCAAATAAAATAGAACAAGAATAAGAATTGTTCCAAAAAATGGCAACAAAAAAGGTAAAAAATGGAGAAATTGAAAATGATAGACAATTCGGTTCTCATTTTGTGCGACAAAAGGCAAAAAAGTTCGAAAAAAGTACCGCGAAACTCTTGACAAAATGATAAAAAAATGGTATCATATCTATATTATAGGAAATACCTATGTCCTTTTTGCGCCCGCAAGTGTGCAAAAGGAGTTGGAAAAAGGACTTTTCAAACCGCCCGGACGAAGGTTTTGGCGGAAATTTAGACAAAGTGAGGTTTTGTGTTATGAAAAAGTTCAACAGAGTTCTCGCAATGCTGTTAGCACTCGTAACTGTTTTGGCTGTTCTGCCCATCAGTGCGCTTGCTGAAGATTGGCTGCGCGTAGAAACAGACAAGACAACGGTTGAAAACGTAGCGTCTACCGACATTACCGTTTCCGTTGATCCCAAGGTGCTTCTGTCCTACATAAAGGATGGAGACATTAAGGGTCTGCTTAAGGGCATTTGTGCCAGCGGCAGTCTCGGCGATATCTTGACCAAGGAAGAAATCCTTGCCCTCGTTCCCGAGGAAGAGATCATTGCCCTTGTAAAAGCAATCATTGCTGATATCGACGTAAAAGAGTTGATTAACTGCTTTGATGCTGACAAATTGCTCGCTTGCGTAGATAAAGACGGTCTTATCAGCCTTCTCAAGGGCATGGACCTCAAGTCCTACGTAAAAGATGTCGACATTTTGATGAACTACGTCGATAAGGGCGATATTGAAAAGGCTATCGACTACGTTGATACCGATGCGCTCATCGACGATTACTCCGCGGAGCTGATGGATCTGGCTTTGGATCTCGCTCCCGAAACCCTCTTCAACGTTGTTGACCTCGACAAGGCAGTAAAACTCAAGGGTATTGATGTTGAGGCTGCTGCAAACATTTCCTACATCCAAACCGTTATCGGTTATGCAACCTTGGCCGATAAGTATGTAGACAACGCTAAGCTTGATGCCTTTGTGGATGCAAACCTTACCCGTTTCTCCGCAAGCATTCCTGCATACGTTAACACTGCAAAGCTCTCCGTTCTGTTTGATGGCGTTAAGGATAAGCTTGCTGATTACATGGACGCTGAAAAAGCAGAGGCTATTGTAAAGGACGCTTACTACGCAGGTGCGTTCGACGGCGTTGATGTTACCGCTTACATTGATGGCGCAAATATTGACGTTGAAGCTATGATCGCAGATGGCATTCTTGCAGATCTGTATGATGAATTGCTCAACGGTGATGCTACTCATCCCGCAGCGTTTGACGTTAAGGTTCTGCTGTTTGGTAACGCTACTCTCGATCCTTTGTTCCCCGACCTCGCAGCTTTGGTAAAAGCAAATGTTGTTGACGTTGAGGAGCTGCTCAACAAAAAGGTTGTCACCATTGACGAGCTCATCGCTAACAAGGTTGTTGACGTTGATGCGCTGGCTGCACAGTACGGCTATGCTAATCTCGTTAAGACCGACGTTATCAAAGCACAGGTTACCACCGCTATCAACGGCGGCGTTATCACCTCTGCAGACGTTGTTGCTTGCCTGAAGGACTACGATGCTGCTATCGACGCCATTGGCGTTGAGGAGGCTGTTGCGGCAGTTGGTGGCTATATGGCCGTTATCGACTACGTAACCGATTTCAAGGCTCTTGTTAACACCTTTGACGTTATTGCCATTGCCAAGGGCATCCTTCGCGATCGTGTTATCGACGATATCGTTGACATCAACGGTCTCGTTAGAGCAATTGACGTTCGTGCTTTCGTATCCAAGGTTAACATTAAGCAACTTGTAAAGGTTGTTTATGAGTCCGGCGTTATTCAAACACTTCTCGATCAACTCGACATCAAGTCCTACCTCATCAGAGCATTTGGTATTTACAACAGCATTGCTACCACCGTTACCGAAATCAAGCTCAACGGCGTTGTAGTTGCTTCCCCCAACGAAAAGACCGACGTTCTCCAACTGAACGCTGCAGGTTTGTTGGATGCTCTTGAAAATCTCGTTCCTTCCTTGAACGAGCTTGCAAACATTGGTGACGACGGTAAGATTTTTGGCGTAAGCTTTGCGTTCTCCTACTATGAAAGCGAAGCAGACGATGCTGAGATTCTCACCAAGGAAATCAACGTTGACTTCGTTCTTGAGTCCGGTGTAGACCTCATCCGTCGCGCCGCTGCTAAGCTCGCGCTTCTGATCGATAAGATTGGCTATATCGGCATTGACGATGGTAAGCTCGTTGCAGACATCAACGTTCCCACCGAGTTCGCAACCGTTCTCCGCGTAGCCCTCGAAAAGATGGCAGACTCCAGCAATCCTGCTGTGAATGCTATCAAGGATAAGGTCCTTACCGTTTACACTCAGCAGCCCGATGATTTCATCGCGTTTGCAGAAGGCCTGACCCTGGAAGAGGTCGTTGCTGTTCTCGAAGCAGTCGATCCTGCTCTCTTCGGCAAGGCATACAATAAGGTTCTCACATCTCGCTATGCAAAGGTTCTCCTCTCTTACATTGAGAGAGTAACCGGTTATGACTTCTCTGATAACCTCGAAGCACAAAACCTTGTAAATACACTCGCAAACATTCCTACCTTTGAGTACTTTGTAGAAAAGCTCGAAGCAGTTACCGGTAAGGAAATCACCGACCGTCTGCCCGCAAAGATTAACGGCTACTTCGATTACACCGTTTACGACGTTATCGATAAGCTCGCTGAGGTAGCTGGTTATGACTTCGATCTGCAAAATCTGCTCAAGAATGCAGCAGCTTCTCCCGATCCTTTCGCATACCTCTACACCGCAGTAGTTAATAAGGTAGAAAAAGCAGATGCTGTTTACAGCTTCGTTAAGCGCAATGCTATCCGCGTTGCAGACCGTCTGCTTGCTTCCAGAGTAGGTGCTGTTGTTGCAGATAACTGCCTCATGCACTTCTACGCAGGCAACT
>JAZQKM010000078.1:0-5208 GCA_045542155.1 Eubacteriales bacterium | reverse complement strand
AACGCTTATGCATTGCGAGTGGCTTTGCATAAGCGTTTTTTGTATAACGAAAACCACCAGCAGTGCTGGTGGTTCCAAAAGGCTTTAGCTTTGCCTAAATTATTTATCCGAGCGAAGCGAGGACCCGAATAGCCTTCTCCTGAGGGAGAAGGGGGACCGCGATAGCGGTGGATGAGGAGTTAGTTAGAAATCACTACACCTCATCCGTCAGCCGACAAGCGGCTGCCACCTTCCCCCACTGGGGAAGGCTTTTGTTAGAGCAATGCACATCCTGTGGCGGTAGGACAATTACCGCAAGAGGCGGATAATTCGACGAGCCTATAGGCTCAGCGTGTGAAATGCCCTAAGGGGGCTATCGCAAGCCACCAGCACGGCTGGTGGTCATGACTATCTTCTCCTTTTTTTGCGGTGCTTGGTGGGCATTTTTTCGCGAGCACCGAAGAACGCACCGCCAATCGAGAGCCCAACCACGCCTGCGTGGAGGAGTGCCGAAATTGCTGCCGAGTATCCCGTAGCATAGCAATCGGCATTTTTGGCGAACAAAAGGGAAAAGAGGAGTGAGAGTGCCGTGAGCAGAATTCCGTTGATGAGCCCAGCACTCAAAGCGGCTAAATGATAGATACGTGTAGCAAAATATCCCCCAATAAAGGCGGTGAGTGCAGCCGCAAGCAATCCCGCAGGGAGCACCATGGAAAGCGGATCGGGAACAAAAAAGAGGATGAGCGAAGCAATCAGTAAAACGCCACCGCCAACCGCAAGGGTGAGCAAAAACGTTCCAAGGGTGTTCCCGAGAAAAAGCGAACCCTCTGAAGCAGCGCTTTTTTGATTGCGTGGCCGCTTGTGTTTCTTAGGCATCTTTTTCATAAAATAAAAACCTCCGTACAAAACCGTTTGTTACAACGTATTCTGCACGGAGTGTTTTTATGATTGCAAAGGGCAATTTCAATTATTCAGCGTCCTCAGCCTTTACGTCAACGCGACTGACGGCCGTTTTGAGAATGCGAATCTTGGTGCGCTCGTGAGAGGTCTCGATTACGCAGGTCTCTTCTTTAATGCTAACAATTTTACCGATAATGCCGCCAATGGTGGTGATTTCATCGCCAACTGCGAGGTTGTTACGCATTGCGTTTTGCTCTTTTTCTTGTTTTCTCTGGGGGCGAATCATTACAAAGTACATAACCAACAAAAGGCCGCCCAGCATCAAAATCATTGTCAAATCCATGAATAGGTCCTCCGTTTAATTCAAATATCTCAATTATTATATACACTTTTTTTTCAATATGCAAGGTCAAATTTGTAAATATTTTAAGAATTACCCAATTTTTTTCTTCAAGTGGGAGAAAAAAGCAGGAAAAAAGCGCTTTTTGCTTGCATTTTTGCGCACGTTGTGATATACTATAAGCATTATGAGGAAAGGAAATGTTCTTCTTTATGAAACAAAGATATCTGCCCGCGGGCAAGATTGTAAATACCCACGGCTTTCGCGGAACGGTCAAACTCGAAAGCTGGTGCGACGCCCCTCAAATTTTGGCGTCACTTGAAACGATTTGGTTTTGCAAAAATAAAGAATACACCCCCCGTCGCGTTCTGCACGCGTCGGTTTTCAAGCAATTCGTGCTAATGGATCTTGAAGGCGTGGAGAGTGAAGAAGCAGCAAATGCATTGCGTAACACCGAGGTCTTTGCCGCTCGCGAGGACTTACCCGTAGAAGAGGGCAGCTTCTTTATTGCCGATCTTATCGGCCTTCCCGTAAAACACGCCGACACGGGTGCACTTCTTGGCAAACTGATTGACGTCAACACTGCAAATGCGCGCGATCTTTATGTGGTCAGAAATCAAAAGGGCGAATTTTACATCCCCGCGGTTCCCGAATTTATCACAGAAATCGATCCCGATGATGCCATCTATGTCCGTCCTATTCCCGGGCTGATTGAGGGAGGAGAGGACTGATATGCGATTTGACATTATGACGCTTTTCCCAAATTTGGTGGATACCGTTCTCGGGGAAAGCATTATCGGTCGCGCCCAAAAAAGCGGCGCGATCGCCGTAAAAACGCACAACATCCGCGACTATTCCGAGGATAAGCACCGCCGCGTGGACGATACTCCCTACGGTGGCGGAAAGGGAATGTTGATGATGGCGCCCCCCATTTACAACTGCTACTCTGCTATTTTGCGTATGCAAGCAGAGGAGGGGTTCGTCCCCGAAAAAAGACGCGTCATCTATCTTTCCCCCACAGGAAAAGTGCTCAATCAAACCCGTGCCGCCGAGCTTGCGCGCGATTATGACAACCTCATTCTCCTCTGCGGACACTACGAGGGAGTAGACCGCCGCATCGTGGATGAAATTGTGGACGAAGAAATTTCCATCGGCGATTTTGTGCTCACGGGTGGCGAAATTCCCGCTTGCATCCTCACCGACTGTGTTGCACGTCTGATTGACGGTGTTCTTTCGGATGCCGAGTGCTACGAAAAAGAGAGCATCTCCTCGGGAATGTTGGAATACCCCCAATATACACGCCCTTATGAATTTCACGGCGTAAAGGTGCCCGACGTGCTCATCTCAGGTCATCACAAAAACATCGATACTTGGCGCGATGAGCAAGCAAAAGAGCTGACCGAAAAATTGCGCCCCGACCTTTTAGAGAAAACCGAACAGTAAAAAATCACTCCCCCTTACATATCACGCAAGGGGGAGTTTTTTTATGTCTTTTTGGGCACCTGTTATGCATTTTTTGCGGCAAACACGCATTTTGTATAGAATAATTGCTTTTATCGAACGCCACCGCATACCCGAATGGGCTTTTCTCGTTTTGTTTGGCGCTTTCCCGTTTTTTCAAATTTTGGAGCATTCCACTCTGTGGCTTTTGCCAATATGCCTGTCCCTTTTGCTGTGGTCGTTGCGTTCTGTTTTGAGGGGGACCACCCCAAAACTTGATTTTTTGGATTTTCTTGTCTTTCTCATTCTGCTTTTGCAAATTGTTTTTGCTTTTGTGGGCTACGGCAGAGCAGTCGATGCTCTTACGGCGGCACTTCTCACCTCTGTTTGGTTTTTCGCACGCCGATTTTTTTATGAGGAGAATGCAAAAAAACTTGTTTTTCTTTCCTCGTTTGCGCTTCTCACCGTTTCGGCAATCGGGATTGGGCAATACCTGTTTGGAGCGGCGGAATTGCGTTGGATAGATGCACACCGTTTTGGAGATATAGGCGGTCGTGTGACCTCGCTTTTTTCCAATCCAAACATTTTGGCTGTGTATTTGCTTCTGTATTTTCCACTTGCCCTTGGGGCTTGGATTTTGCCGCAAAACAAAGGACGTATGCGCGTTTTTTATGCCACAACCACTATTTTTTGCGCTTTTTGCATCCTTTTGACGTGGTCACGCGGTGCGTGGTTGGGGTTAGCTTTTGAAATTTTACTGTTCTTGATTTTTTACAGTCGCAAGAGCCGAATTGCCACACTGTGGTTGCCGCCGCTCCTGCTTTTGTCTCTCCCCATTATGCCAAAGAATTTTCGCGGCAGACTTTTCAGTATTGGTGACCTTGGTGAGAGCTCCATTCGTTATCGCTTGCAAACGTGGCGGGGGACATTACGAATGCTTGCGGCACATCCCGCCGGCATCGGTGTCGGGGAGCGCGCTTGGCACACTGTCTATCCGCAGTTCGCCGTTAGCGGAACCAAGACCGTGATGCACGCACACAATATTTTTTTGCAGGTTGCCACCGAGCTCGGTGCGGTCGGACTTGTTGTGCTTTTGATGTTGCTCGTCGCGGCGATTGTTCGCGCTATTCAAAGGAGAAACATAGTCGCCTTGGCAGCAATCTCGGGTTCTCTTGTGATGGGCATGTTCGACCACCTTTGGTATTACCCCGGAATGCTTGTTCCGTTTTGGTCGATGCTTGCACTTTGCGCAGGAAGTGGACAAAAAGTGACAGAGACCCCCTGCTTTGTGGACATTTTGCACGAAAACTGATAGCATACTCTATAAAAAAACAACAAAATGACATATTGATTTTTTGCAAACGATTTGATATAATAATAATATAATAAACGAAAACGAGCTCGAGTTACCGAGCAAGATCTATTCATTTACGAGAGTACAGGAGAGATTAACGTATGATTTCACGTCAGGTCACCATTACCAATTCCAGTGGATTACACGCGCGTCCCGCCACCTTCTTCATCCAAAAGGCAAACAGCTACAAGGCATCCATTTGGGTAGAGAAAGAGGATCGCAAGGTCAGCGCCAAGAGCCTTTTGGGTGTTCTTTCGCTGGGCGTTGCAAAGGGTATGACCATTACCCTTATTGCTGACGGTCAGGATGAGAATGCCGCAGTTGCAGGCTTGGTAGAACTGATCGAAAACGGTTTTGCGGAATATTGATTTATAACTTGCATAGGCGGTGTGCGGCAGGTAGGGCTCAGGCCCTTTGTACGCACGCCGTTTTTGTTCCGTAACGCATAGAAAGGAGGCCGCGTATGATACCCGACGCCGACAGAATGAGCCGCCTGCTCCAAAAGGCAAACGATCTGCCGCTCTGCCCGGGCGTTTACATTATGCGAGACGTGCGCGGCAAGGTCATCTACGTAGGGAAGTCGCGCAAGCTCAAATCCCGCGTATCGCAGTATTTTCAAAACAGCGAGAAGAACCTCAAAACCGCGCGTATGGTCGCCTCTGTTGAGGATTTCGATTGCTATATTTGCGATACTGAAATTGAGGCGCTTTCGCTTGAAAACACCCTCATCAAGCAATATGCGCCCAAATATAACATCCGTCTCAAGGATGCAAAGTCTTATCCCTATATCAAAATTACCGACGAGGAATATCCCCGTCTGGTCTTTACGCGCAAAAGAGAAAAGGACAAGGCTCGCTATTTTGGGCCCTATTCGGGTTCGGGAACGGCATATTCTCTTATCGAGCATTTATCTCGCACCTTGCGCCTGCCCACCTGCTCGCGCCGCTTTCCGCGCGATATCGGCAAGGAACGCCCCTGCATCTACTACCAAATGGGACGCTGCTCGGGAATTTGCACGGGCAATGTGAGCCCTGAGGAGCACAAAGCCACTATGAGGCTTGCAGCCGAGCTTTTGGGCGGTAAGGTAAAGGATGTGAAGCGCGAAATCGAAGTGCAGATGTACGCGCACGCCGAGGCGGAACGCTACGAGCAGGCCGCCAAATGCCGCGATACACTGAACGCTCTTGACCGTATC
>JAZQKM010000077.1:0-11842 GCA_045542155.1 Eubacteriales bacterium | reverse complement strand
GATATATAAAGATAATTTGTAGGAAACGGATAGACGGTTAACGCGAGGTAGAAGACCTCGCTTTTGCTCTCGCTAACGGTCAGGCGCCGCCAAGACCCTGCCCGTTAGGAGTGTTGTTTGGCTGTGGCAAAACCGTGTGAAACTACTCTCATAGCAGATAGGGTTGGTGGCACCAAGCTGCTTGCGGTAGCAAAAGCGCGCACAGGGCGCGCATCGACCGTCTGTCCGAGCACTAACAAATTCATTTAGCCATATTTGTGCAAGAGTTCTTGAAAGGGGTGTGGGGGAAACTTCTAGCAAGAAGTTTCCCCCACGTAAACCGCGTCCTATTCTTATAAAACCTTACTCAAAAACTCCTTGGTACGAGGGTTTTGAGGATTGCCGAAGAGCTCGGCGGGAGGGGCATCCTCGGCGATGATGCCGCCGTCCATAAAGAGGACGCGGTCGGCAACCTCGCGGGCAAAGCCCATCTCGTGTGTAACGATGACCATTGTCATACCCTCGTTTGCGAGTTCTTTAATGAGGTCGAGAACCTCGCCGACCATTTCGGGGTCGAGCGCCGAGGTAGGCTCGTCAAAGAGCATTACCTGCGGATTCATTGCAAGCGCACGCACGATGGCGATACGCTGCTTTTGTCCGCCCGAGAGGGTAGAGGGATAGACGTATGCCTTTTCCTCAAGACCGATGCGGCGCAAAAGTGCGAGAGCCTTTTCCTTTTCCTCTGCGCGAATCTGCTTTTTGACAGCTGCGGGAGCAAAGAGACCGCCTGCCTTTTTGATGCGCAGATGTACGGGGGCGAGCATAATGTTCTCAATAACGTTTTTGTTGTTGAAAAGGTTGAATTGTTGGAACACCATACCGATGTTTTCACGGTGCTTATTAATGTCCACCTTCATGTCGGCGAGGTCCTCGCCGCCAAAGAAGATCGAGCCGCCTGTTGGGTCTTCCATACAGTTGAGGCAGCGCAAAAAGGTGCTTTTTCCACTACCGGAAGGGCCAATGACGGCAACCTTTTCGCCTTTGTAAATATTCTGGTCGATGTTTTTGAGAACCTCGAGCTTCCCAAAGCTTTTGCAAAGACCTTTTACCTCTAACAGAGGTTGATTAGCTGTGCCGTTCACTTCTTGCGAGTCTCCTTTCCATCAGTTTGATGAGCTGAGCGATCAGAATAACAACAACAAGGTAAACCAATGCCAGCATTAAGTAGGGAATGATGTAACTGTAGTTCGCGTCACCGATTTGGCGAAATGCTTTGGTAACGTCAACAACGGCGATGAAGCTGACGATAGAGGTGTCCTTGACTAAAACGATAAACTCATTGCCTAAGGTGGGCAAAATGTTTTTGATTGCTTGGGGAATAACCACCTTCATCATCGAAGTCCAATAGCCGAGACCGACTGCGCGAGCAGCTTCCAACTGACCGATATCCACCGCTTGAATACCACTGCGCATAATTTCTGAAACGTATGCTCCGCTGTTCATACCAAACACAAGGGCGGCAACAAGCGTGTTTTCAACATCCCAATCCAATGCGGGGATGAGAATAAACCACGCAATGAGGAGCTGGACCGTCATAGGTGTTCCGCGGAAAAATCCGACGTATACATCACAAATACCCGAAAGGATACGGGGGGTGACTTTATATTTGGGAATCATTTTGATCAGTGCGATCGCAGTGCCGATAACAATACCGATCAAAAGGCCGACCACGGCGATGTACATTGTTACGCCAAGGCCTTCGAGAGCAACCTCGTAGCCCTTGTAGGTGATAAATTTGCTATAGAAAAGTTCCCACTCTACAGCCCAGTCGGTATTGGAAGCGCAGGAGGCAAGGGGGAGTATTGTTAGCATCAAAACCAATACAAACAATAACCTCTTGATGATTTTTTTCATATAATATCTCCGTTCATTTCACACAGTTACCGGACTGTTTGAAACAAACGGTCCGGTAACTGTGTTTTCAGTTATTGTGCTTTGTGTAAATTATTTGCCGAGGTCTTTCAAAATTGCCAAAACATCTTCTGCGCTCTTGCAGTTATCAAAGGTATTGTCGCTCTCAAGAGCGATGATAACCTGGTAAGAACCCTCCTCGTAGGGGTTAGAGAAGTTGACAACCTTTTGACGGGCAGGATTGATGGTCAAACCGGAAAGGGCAATGTCAACACCGTTGTTACCAATAGAAGAAACAACTGCTTCGAATGCCATATCAGAGATAACAAGTTCCATATCGAGCTCATCGGCGATCATCTTTGCAATCTCCATATCGATACCTGCGTATGCGTTACCAACGGTGAATTCGTAGGGAGGGAATGCGGCATTGGTAGCAACTACCAACTGGGTATCCTTCTTGTTAGCATCGTAGGTTGCAGAAACAATAGTGGAGCCTTCCCATGCGGAAGCGTTGTCATCGGTTACATTTGCGTACTTTTCATAAAGAGCTGCGATCTCATCCTTCTTTGCGGCGAGGATGGTGTTGATGCTTGCAAGCAGTTCTGTTTGGTTCTTATCAACGCCAATACCGAAATCTTCTTTGGTCAGAGCGTAGTCGATAACCTTGGTGCCCTTATTGTTGGCTACCAGAGTCTTGGCAACTGCTGCGTCGATTACTACATAGTTGAGTTTGCCATCAAGCAGATCCTTAACAGCCATTGCGCCGGTGTCATAAGACTCAGTGGAGATGTTGGAGTAACCTTCAAAGCCCCAGCCGGCATCGCCCTTGAGGAAGAACTCACCGGTAGTACCGCTTTGTACGCCGATCTTAACTTCTTTTTTGTCTCCGCAGGATGCGAACATTGCGATGCAAGAGAGCATCATAACGAGCGCCATAGCAATAGATAAAATTTTCTTCATAATAATTTTCCTCCGTGTGAAAAAATGTTTTTTGCGATTGGGTTATCGTGACTATATGATACTGCATAATTATGCATTTGTCAACCCCTTTTGCAAAACTTTTTATTTTTTATGATTTCTGTGCAAAACAGGTCTAAAGTAGAGCTTTTGATTGGTGAAAATGACGGAAAACTAAACGTCGGGAAGGTACACAGCACGAAAAAATGTGCATAAATATTCATTCTATGCATAGAAACGAGCCGACTTATGCATAGACGCAGAAATATGAAATGAAAAATTTCGCTTTTTTGGTTAACAACTCCCAAGCTTGTGAGCCGATGCCGCCATTTTCTTCACGCTTTTAATAAAATGATGAAAAAGTGCCGCTTCTATTGATTTTTTTGCCAAAATGTGGTACAATAAGAACAAATCAATAGAAAAACCTGTTTTGGAGGATTTTGTTATGGTATTTGAAAGAAAAGACATCGACCAAAAGTACAAATGGGACCTCTCGACGATTTATGCCGATGAGGCGGCATTCAATGCCGACTATGCACTGGTCGAAAAACAGATAAAGGCTTTCCGCGCACACGAAAAAACGATAACAAAGAGCGCGGAGCAGCTGTATGCGGCACTCAACGATATGGCACAGACCGAAAAGATTATTTACAGACTGTGGGAATATGCATCCCTGAGCTTTGCGGTAGACACTTCCGATAACAACGCACAGGCACTCAGCACAAGAGCAAGAAGCCTTGCCATTGCGGCAGGAGAGGCAACCTGGTTTGTTTCTCCCTACATTCTCAAGCTCGACCGTGAGGTTGTGGATGCTTGGTTTGCAGAGTGTCCCAAGCTTGAGACCTTCCGCCGTATGATTGATAAAATCATGCTTGAAAAAGAGCACACCCTCTCGGATGAGTGCGAAATTTTGATGTCCCGTATGCAGGATGCATTGGGCTCTCACTCGGGCATTCGCAGCATCTTTACCAACTCCGACCTTCGCTTTGGCAAAATTCGCGACGAAGAAGGCAAAAAGGTTGAGGTTACCGATAGCAACTACGTTATGTACCTGATGAGTCAGGACCGCAGAGTGCGCAAAGCCGCATTCGATTGCGTATATAAGACCTACGAGCAGTTTGCAAACACCTTTGCCACCATGTATGAGGGCAGAGTAAAGGAAGCGACCACCACTGCGAAGGTTCGCAACTTTGCCAACTCCATTACGGCTTCCACCTTCCAGGATGAAGTCACTCCCGTTATTTACAACAACCTCATCGGTGCAGTGCGCGCAGGACTCCCCGTTCTGTACGATTACTATGATTTGAAAAAAGAGGTTCTCGGTCTGCAACGCTTGCACCTGTACGACATCTACACACCCCTGATGGGAGACATCGACACCGAATATCCCTACGAGAAGGCGGTTGAGGAAGTTCTCAAAACCGTTGAAGTGTTTGGTGACGAGTATGCATCCAACCTGCGTGCAGGTCTTTGCGAAAAGGGATGGGTTGACGTATATCCTTGCCGTGGCAAGAGAGGCGGCGCATTCTCCTCGGGCGCGCCGGGAACAGAGCCTTACATTCTGCTCAACTACACCAACAAGCTCGATGACGTTTCCACCCTCGCGCACGAGGCGGGACACTCGATGCACACATGGTTCTCCACCAACTACAATGAGCCTCACAACTCCAACTACACCATTTTTGTAGCAGAGGTAGCCTCTACTGTTAACGAGCTTTTGATGGCGCACAGAATGCTTAACGAATGCCAAAGCGACGACGAAAAGCTTTACATTCTCAACCAACTGATGGAGACCTACAAGGGCACCCTCTACCGCCAGACGATGTTTGCAGAGTTTGAGAGAGATATGCACGCGATGTGCGAAAAGGGAGTTCCGCTGACCTCTGCAACAATCAACAAGCACTACTACAAGCTTGTTAAAAAGTATTTTGGCCCTCGTGTAGCCTGCGATAAGCAGATTGCTTACGAGTGGATGCGTATCCCGCACTTCTACACCTGCTTCTACGTTTACAAATACGCAACCTGCATCTCTGCCGCATCGGCAATCGTAAAGAGGATTGAGACCGAGGGCGAGAGCTATATCAACCAATATAACAACTTCCTCAAATGCGGCGGCTCCAAGTCTCCCTTGGATAGACTCCTTGTTGCAGGCAGCGATATGACCAAGCCCGAGGTTGTTAAGAGCGCAATCGACGACTTCGCCGCAACTATCGAGCAGTTTAAGGAAATTTATAACAAGAAGAAGGCATAAATGAATAAAACCTTTCGAGGGACCTCACAATAGTGGGGTCTCTTGTTGTTTGGGCGACCAAATAAGAAAGCAGACAAAATAACGTTTTTTCGTGAACGGGTAAAAAATTTGGCAATTCTATTTACAAAACACGATTTTTGTGGTAAAATGATTTTGCCAAACAACCTAATAAAGAAAAGCAAGTGTATTTGCCCAAGGGGTAGCTATACTCTTTTTGTCGTACCTTAGTTTCACGAATTTGGTAAAAACGCAAATTCCTTCAAGCTAGGGTACAAAGGTATATTTGTCTTTTCTTGGTTGTTTGGCGACAATTGGAGTTGGCGTTTTTCGGTGCGTCGACTTCGGTTGGCGCACTTTTTGTTTTTTTGGCAAAAAAACACAAATTCAAACAAAGGAGGAAAAACATGAAAAAAACAATCCAAACACTCGTACTCTTGTGTCTCTCGCTGATGATGTGTCTTTCTGTTTTTACCGCTTGCGGTGATAAGAAAGAAGAGGGGGCTGAAGCTCCGAAGCTTACCGAGCCAGCCATTAAAACCGCATTGGAAGATAGCGAAGGAACGCTTACCACCGAAGGTTCTGCTGATAATGTAACCGCTTTTCAGTTTGTTGTTGAGGATATCAATGCAACAAATTTGAGCGACAAGGCGTTTACTAAAACGGCAGTCAACACGATGCTTTCAAATCCTTCCGGCATTACTTTTGGTCAGTTGAAGGTTTGCAACGCTGTTTTGGCTATGATGTCTATCAGCCAATTGCTCAACAAGAGCGAGGGTGACTTCAATTCTGATGCGTACGTTGAAGAAATCTTGTCCATTGTTTGCGAAGGGAATACCAAGCAATATGGTGGTTGGTCGGTTTCTGCTGTAATAGACCAAGCCGCCGATAGCATTACCTTTAAGGTTACATCCAAATAAATATTAGGGGGCATTTTATGTTTTGCACAAAATGTGGCACTAAGCTTGACGAAAATGCTTTGTTTTGCTCCAATTGCGGAACAGCGGTTTTGCAAGCAAAAGAGCAAAAAACGGCAAACGTTGCAGAAGAGGATGTAGAAACTTTCCAAACAGAGTCGGCAGAAACAGAAGAGGGCATCGAAACAACCTTTGAAGGCGTTAACGAAGAAAATCCTCAAAAAGTGAAAATGCAAGCGCTGACAAAACTTTTGACGCGCATCGGACAGATTGTAGCGGTTGTTGGTGTAGCTCTTTTTGTGGGTATCGTTGCTGTTAGCTTGATTGGCTGGGGTGAGATATATCTGTTTGGCGGATATGAGTTCACAAAAGTCTTAGCTATTATCAGTATCTGTTTGATGCTTGCCGGCGTTGCAGCCTTGGGGGCTTCCTTGGCTTTGAAAGCTGTATTCAAAATCGCTCCAATCTTCGATAGCAAAAAGGCGCTCCGTCTTACTGCTGCTTTGTTGGTATGTAGTGTTGGTTTCTCTGTTTGGGGCTTTATTGATTATGCCAACGAAAAGGAAAACGATTCCTATTATTCGGGATCCGGAAGCGGTTACGGTGGATCCTATGGCGGTGGCTATTCAAGCTCGGGAATTCCTAAAGAATTGGGCTTGACCATAAAGGTTGACAGAATTGAAAAAAGCGGAAGCTATACATATGTTTACTGTAGCGTGAAAAACGTTAGTAACAATTACGGAGTAGCAATGCAGTATAGATACGTTAAGGTAAAAGCACAATTCAAAAATGCTTCCGGAACAATCGTTGATACGGACTGGGCATACGCAATCGATTCCGGATGGCTCGATCCCGGCGAAACCAAGACCTTCTATTATATGGTAAAGGATACCACCGTTAAGAGTGCAACTCTTTCCTTTATGGATTGATGCGCAATTTTTCACATAGTACCAAACCGTAGACCGAAATATCGGGTTGGTATGAAAACGGCGAGCCGCTTTTGCGGCTCGCTTTGGTTTTATCTCATTCTTCTTGCGCAAGTCTTTTTTGTATTCTTGCCGCAACAATATCGAGTGCGGTTTTGTTTTTGCCGCCGTTGATGATGATGTCGGCATATTTTTTGGTGGGCTCTACGTAAATGCCGTGCATGATTTTAACGGTGCCCACGTACTGATTGATAACGCCGTCAATATCTCTGCCTCTCTCGGTTACGTCGCGGCGCAGGCGGCGCAGAATGCGCTCATCGGCATCGGCATCTGCAAAAATCTTAACGTCAAAAAGCTCGCGGAGTCGCTCGTCGTGAAAGGTCAAAATGCCGTCAACGATAATAATGGGTGTGGGGCAGACGCGAACCGTTTCGCTCTTGCGGGTGTGAATACAAAAATCATAATCGGGAATATCCACGCACCTGCCACCCACCAATTCACGCAGATGCTTTACAAGCAGGTCTGTGTCAAGCGCATCGGGGCAGTCGTAATTCGTTTTTACGCGTTCCTCCATTGTGAGGTGGTCCTGCGGCTTGTAATAGTTGTCGTAAGAAATGATGGTTATATCGTTAGGGAAGAGCTTTTTCAGTCCATCGGCAAACGTCGATTTTCCCGAGCCTGTGCCTCCCGCAACGCCTATCAGCAGTGGTGTCATTTTTCTGCCTCCCTTATTTTGAAATGGGGTTCTTGACTGTTTTTATCATTATACCACATTTTTCGACGTTTGGCAAGATTGAATTTGATTTTTGAAAATTTTCCACTTTAACAAAACGCAAACAAAATGAAAACCTTTCAAAAACAAACAGGGAATATAATGATATCACAAAATACGAATAAGGAAGGTAACCAAAATGAACAGAAACGATCAATACACAGCAGAAAGAATCCGCACGCAATACGTTGCAAGACAAACCACCGAGCTCGATATGCTCCGCTCGCTGGATGCCAAGGTAAAGCGTCCCGCAAACGTATTTGCATACGTATTTGGTAGTCTTTCCGCTATCATTATGGGTGCGGGTATGAGTCTTATTATGACCGATATCGGAGTAGTTCTTGGCATTGCCAACACAATGCTCCCCGGCATTGCCATCGGCGTTGTTGGCTTGTTTATGGCAATCATCAATTATCCTATCTATCGCGGTATTCTCAAAAGCCGCAAGGCGGCATACAGCGCACAGATCCTCGCGCTGAGCAACAAAATCATCAATCAATAACATCCATAAATAAAAAAGGAGAAAAGAAAATGGGATTTTTAAAAAAAGCATTTTCTGATATGGCAGAAAGCGCAAAGGCGCAACACGAGGTCGATAAGGCAAACTTTGCCGCAGCAAAGGCAGAGTCAAAGGCAAACTTTGAAGAGAACAGAGGCCGCAACTCTTTTGCAAGAGCAATGTTCGCATTCGGACTTGGAGCAATCAGCAAGGTGATTCTAAAAAAGACGAGCTTGGTATAAACCGTTGATACAAGGCATCACAAAAATGTGTTTGCCTTGTGTTTTTATTCTCAAAAAAATCAAAAACGCAAACAAAACTTTAACATTTGTGTGTTATAATGGGTATATACAATCCCAAAATCTGCTTTTTGGAGGTAAATATGTTCAAAATCCTGATTGTAGAGGACGACAGAGACCTAAATCGTTCCGTCTGTTCCTTTTTGAATAATTCGGGTTACGAAGCTATCGGCTGTCTCGATGCAGAGAGCGCTTACGACGAAATGTATAAGACCACCTTCGATTGTATCGTATCGGACATTATGATGCCAAACATTGATGGCTTTGAGTTTGCAAAGACCGTGCGTTCACTCAATAACGACATTCCGATATTGTTTATGACCGCGCGCGACGATTTTGCGTCTAAGCAGAGAGGCTTTCGCATCGGTATCGACGATTATATGACAAAGCCCATCGACCTCGACGAGCTCTTTTTGAGAATCGGCGCGCTTCTTCGCCGTTCCAAGATCGCATCCAGCCGCCGCCTTGAAGTCGGTGATTTTGTAATGGATGCCGATGAGAGAAGTGCAACCCATAACGGTGAGGAAATATCCCTTACGGCAAGAGAGTTCGACCTTCTTTACAAGCTTTTATCCTATCCCAAAAAGACATTTACCCGTACACAGCTGATGGACGAATTCTGGGACGTGGATACGCAGACAAGCACGCGAACGGTTGACGTCTATATGACAAAGCTGCGCGCAAAGCTCTCGGAATGTGAATCCTTTGAAATTCAGACCGTACACGGGCTGGGCTACAAGGCGGTGATCAAATGAAGCGCACGATCTTTATTAAAAGAATTTTGCGAACTGTTAGCAGCTTTTTCTTCTTCTTTCTGCTTGCGGCATTTGTAACTACCTGCTGCATTATGCTTTTTATTTCCGCTTTGCAGGGCTCTGTTGGTAGAGAGTTTACCGAGGCTGAGATCACCGTTGCCGCAAAAATGACAATGATAAACGTCATCCTTCTCAGCATTGTAATGACAGCAATCGACTATTATCGCCGCAAAAGAATGGTCGACCGCCCCGTACAAAAGATTACTGAGGCGACCTCGCGCATGATAGAGGGGGATTTTAGTGTTCGCATCGAACCCATATCGGGGCTTGCCGATGAGGATGGCTTCCAAGAGATCATCGCCCGCATCAACCAAATGGCCGAGGAGCTTTCGAGTGTAGAAACCCTACGCACCGATTTTATTGCCAACGTATCCCACGAAATGAAAACCCCACTTGCTGTGATGCAGAACTACGGCACGCTTTTGCAAGCCCCCGACCTATCCGAAGAAAAGCGCATCGAGTACGCCAAGGCAATTACCGACGCCTCGCGCCGTCTTGCCGATATGATGACGAACATTCTCAAGCTCAACCGACTTGAAAATCAGCAGATCTACCCCAATCCCACCACCTACAACCTTGGAGAGCAGCTTTGCGAAAGTCTTTTACAGTATGAAAGCACGTGGGAAAGAAAGAATATTGAGATTGAGACCGAAATAGCCGAGGGTGTGCTTGTTTCTGCCGATGCAGAGCTTCTCTCGCTCGTGTGGAGCAACCTGTTCTCCAATGCCTTTAAATTTACCGAGGACGGTGGCAGAGTAACCCTAACTCTTTCCGCAGATGAAGCATACGCTACGGTCAAGGTATCCGATACGGGATGCGGAATGAGTGCCGAGGTGGGGGCACATATATTTGAAAAGTTCTATCAAGGCGATACGTCGCACGCAACGCAAGGTAACGGACTTGGGCTGCCTCTTGTAAAACGAGTGGTTGACATTATGCAAGGCGAGATCGGCGTGGAAAGTGCGACCGGTGTCGGCACTACGTTTACCGTTAAGATTAGGAGGGCAGATGATGGATTGGAAGAAACTCGGTAAAGCTCTCTTGTTTCCGCATATAGCGATCAGGCTTATCCTCGTTCCTATTGCCACCGTTTTGCTTGTTGGCTCTATGGTGTTTGTCGGAACGGATTCCGTTATAGCATATATTTCCTACGTTCTTGCCGCCTACACTTTGACTGTTTGGTGTATGAAGATACCAAATCTCATTCGTTTTTTCAAAAGATTCAAGGAAGAAAATAGGTACGCCCAAAAATGGCTGAACGATACGCGCCTGCGCGTAAATGTGTCGTTATACGGCTCGTTTGCTTGGAACGCCCTGTACGGAGTCTTTCAGCTGTGGCTCGGATTTTACCACCATACCTTTTGGTTCTATTCACTGGGCGCGTACTATATTTGCCTTGGTGTAATGCGCTTCTTTTTGGTGCGCCACACAACGAGATATGCTCCGGGCGAGAGAGTGCGAACCGAGCTTGTAAAGTATCGTACTTGCGGCATCGTATTCCTTGTGATGAATTTAGCACTTGCGCTGATCATCTTCTTTATGGTCTATTGGAATAGAACATTTGAGCATCACATGATTACGGCGATTGCAATGGCGGCATATACCTTCACATCGTTTACTATGGCAATCGTCAATGTGGTGAAATATAAAAAATACAACAGCCCCGTATTTTCTGCATCCAAAGCCATCAGCTTCGCTGCCGCTTGCGTATCGATGCTGACGCTAACTTCCACAATGCTAACAACCTTTAGCGACGGAACAATGGATACATTCACCCAAAAACTGATGTTGGGTGGCGTGGGATTTGCTGTTTCGGCGGTAGTGGTCACAATGGCAATTTATATGATTGAACAAAGCACAAAAAAATTAAGATTGTTAAAAGCAGAGGAAAACAAAAATGGAAAACAATAAAGAACCAAACGGATTCACTTATACCTACTCCGCCAAGGAGCAGGCAGAACTGAAGCGCATCCGCGATAAATATTCCGCCCCCACCGAGGGTGAGGACAAGATGGCTCGCCTGCGCCGACTGGATGCAAGCGTAACCAATACTGCGCAGGCGGTGGCACTTGCTTTTGGTGTGATCGGGACACTGATCCTTGGCTTTGGAATGAGCCTTTGTATGACCGATTTGGGAAAAATTCTCGGCCCGTATAGTGATTTAGCCATGGGAATTGGCATTATCATCGGCATTGTCGGGGGGATTCTTGCAAGCCTTGCTTATCCGATCTACAATGCAATCGTTAAAGCAAAGCGCAAAAATCTTGCCCCCGAGATCATTCGATTGACCGATGAGTTGATGAAATGAGGAATGCATAAGAAAGCCGAAATCAAAAAAAGAAAGAGAGAGCGTTTCCAAAAGCGAAGCGCTCTCTTTTTTTGTAAAACGAAAACCACCCGCTAAGCGGGTGGTTCCATAAAGGCTTTTGCCGATGAGCAATCCCGTCGCAGCGGAAGGCTCCCCTGTGCAAGGGGAGCTGTCAGTCGATAGACTGACTGAGGGGTTGGTTCTAACTAAT
>JAZQKM010000076.1:0-6147 GCA_045542155.1 Eubacteriales bacterium | reverse complement strand
CCGCCATCGATCAGCTTGCCGTTTGGTGTGACCGTGCCAAGGTTGAGCTTGTCCGTCAAAACGAGGGCAGTGATCCCGCCGCCGTTGTATTTGACGCCTGCCACGTGGCAAAGAATAAGAAGGCTGACGTTCTCATCATAGATACCGCAGGACGTCTACACAATAAAACAAACCTGATGAATGAGCTTGCCAAGATCAACCGCGTTATCGACCGCGAGCTTCCCGGTGTTTCTCGCGAAAATCTTTTGGTGCTTGATGCTACCACGGGGCAGAATGCTATTCTGCAAGCCAAGGAGTTCAAAAATGCCGCGCAGCTCACAGGTCTTATCCTCAACAAGCTTGACGGAACAGCCAAGGGCGGTATTGTTATTTCCATTCGCCGCGAGCTCAATATTCCTGTCAAGTTCATCGGTGTAGGCGAAAAGCTTGACGATATGCAGGAGTTTGACCAAGCCGAGTTCGTCAAAGCGCTGTTTGAATAAGGAGAACCGCTGTGAAGATCGTTCTTGCATCCCGTAACAAAAAGAAAATAGAAGAACTTCGCCAGCTTCTTGGCGAGCTTCTCTCAAATGTGGAGGTCCTTTCTCTTGATGACGTCGGTATTATGGGCGACATCGAGGAGGACGGAACCACCTTTGAAGAAAATGCGCTCATCAAGGCGCGTGTCGCGGCAGGCAGCGGATATATCGGCGTAGCCGATGATTCGGGATTAACCGTTGACGCGCTTGGCGGTGAGCCCGGTGTATATTCTGCGCGATATGCGGCAAAATGTCATTTTGCAGGGGATCACGACGACGAAGGCAACAACCAATGCTTGCTTTACAACCTGCGTAACGTACCCGACGCAAAACGCGGTGGGGCATACGTTTGTGCCATTGCCTGCGTCTTTCCCAACGGTCGTGAGTTTGTGGTGCGCGGCGAGTCCCGCGGCATCCTCTTACGCGAGTATCACGGAAATGGCGGTTTTGGCTACGATCCTTTGTTCTATTTTCCGCAGTTTGGCAAAACCTTTGCCGAGGTAACACCTGCCGAAAAGCATTCGGTATCTCACCGCGGCATCGCCATTCGCGCATTTGCAAAAAAATTGAAAGAGTATCTGTAACAAAAAAATATGAAATTTAGCGAATTCTTTACAGCTCCCGCGCTTCGCGCCACGGCAATTCGTTTTGGCGTTATCGTGGGTGCAATCTTGGCACTTTTCACCAATATCGATTGGAGATATGCCGTTATTATAGGAGCCTCGGTGGCTCTCCTTGCGTCGGTGCTTTTGCCCCTCGCTATGTATATCAAGCTCTTGCCCTACAAAAAATTCAAAGAGTCACTCGGTCGTCGCATTCTAATCGACGCCCCCGTACGCTTTTTGGCAAAAAGGGGAATGGTTGGTGGATTTTTCCTCTTAACCGAGAGCAATCTGGTGCTCCTTTCCGAGGAGAAAGAAAAACCTGCCCTTGAGCTTACGCAAAAAGACGTGTCATCCATAGCCCTTGGCGAGGATGTTGGCGTCATCGACATTTATCTTGACCAAAAACAGTTTATCAGGTTCGTCAGTGCCATTGACGAGGAGATCATTGAAATCCTCGAGCAGCATGGCTGGAACGTAACCCGTCGAAAGGATTTTTATGATCACTTCTAAGCAAAGAGCTTATTTGCGCAGTCTTGCCAATCCGATTCCTACAATTATGCAAATCGGCAAGGGAGGACTGACCGAAAATCTTCTCAAAACCGTTTCCGATGCACTCGAAGCGCGTGAACTCATCAAGCTCAACGTGCTCGAGAACAGCGGTGAGGATGCATACGATCTGTTGCAAAATCTTGCGGCAGAGCTTGGTGCCGAACCCGTTGCCGTTGTTGGACGCAAAATTGTCCTTTATCGTGCATCCGAAAAGAGACCTGTTATCGAACTGCCGAAAAAATGACACGCATTGGAATTTACGGTGGCACCTTTTCACCGCCGCACAACGGGCATATTGCCGCTGCAAAAGCTTTTATGGAGCAAATGTGGCTGGATTTTCTCTATGTCATTCCCACGGCAACTCCACCGCACAAGGAAATGGACGTCCCCGTGGATGCTACCCATCGCCTTGAGATGTGCCGTTTGGCTTTCTCGGATGTTGAGGGTGTGTACGTCAGCGATATGGAACTGCGTCGTGGAGGGCGCAGTTATACCGTTGATACTTTGCGCGAATTGACAGGCCCCGACCGCCGACTCTTTTTGCTTTGCGGAACCGATATGATGCTCACCTTGGATGAGTGGCGTGAGCCCACGGAAATTTTCAAGCTTTCCTATCCCGTCTACATCCGCCGCGAAAAGGATGCGATACTTGACAAAAAAATCGTGCAAAAAATTGCCGATTACAACGAGAAATACGGAAAGGTCGTGCGCCGCATCGTCACCGAGCCCATTGAGCTTTCATCCAATCTCGTGCGCGAGCGGCTCAAAAATGGGGAAGACGTTTCTACTCTCATTCCCGCATCGGTAGAAAAATACATTCGAGACAACCATTTATACGTTTGAGGGGCAGAGGAGTAGCGCATAATGATAAAGATAACCGAAAAAATGCTGGATTCTCTGCGAGAGACCGTCAAGGGCAGTATGTCGCCCAAACGTTTCACACATACGGCGGCAGTTGAGGAAATGGTCGCACGTCTTTGTGCCCTGTACTGTCCCGAATATACCTTGCAACTTCGCGCGGCGGCGTTGCTCCACGACTTGACAAAGGAGCTCACGTCCGAGGCACAGGAAGCACTCTGTGCGGCTTACGACATTCCCACCGACGATTTGCAACGTCTCTCTCCCAAAACCTATCACGCCAAAACCGCGGCGGCGCGCATCCTGCGCGATTTCCCACAGTTTGCCGACCCCATTATTGTTGATGCGGTGCGTTGGCATACCACGGGACACGCGGGTATGACACTTACCGAAAAGCTTTTGTATCTTGCCGATTATATCGACGATTCTCGCACATTTTCCTCTTGTGTGCTCTTGCGCCGTTACTTTTTTGGCGCCGAACCCGAGCTTATGACAAGCGAGGAGCGTGAACGGCATTTGCGAGCAACGCTCTTGCTTTCCTATGAGCACACGCTCAAAGATCTTTTGGCTGAAGGCGCGCCCATTGATGAAGATACCATTCGCGCACGCAACGAGCTTTTGGTACAGGCTGCAAAAGATACAAAATAATCAAATCGAAAAAGCACTCTCATCGTTACATATCCAAAAAGAGAGGTGTAAGGATGAGAAACTATGTAAGGCTTTGCGGGCTCATTATTAGCCTTGCTTTGTGTGCAACAGCACTCTTTGCAGGTGCCGAGGGACCCACCGATACAGAACCCACCGCAGGTCTTTTTCAAAAGGAACGCGTCACGCGTATACTCCTTTTGGGGTGTGACCGCGCCTCGGGGCTTGCCGACAGTATCCTTATTGTCAGCATCAACGAGGACCAAAAGTGTGCATCGGTCTTGCAAATTCCGCGCGATACCTATGCCGAATACACCGAAAGAGACTATAAAAAAATCAATGGCACGCTCTCAACGCAAGGGGAGAGTGGCACCAAAGACTTTTTCTCAAAAGCACTTGGTGTAACCATCCATCATTTTGCCGTTGTTAAGCTCGACCTTTTTTGCAAAATGGTCGATGCTGTTGGTGGCGTGGATGTTGACGTGCCGCAAAAAATGGAATATCACGATCCTGCACAAGACCTGCACATCTCGCTCGATGAGGGCAGACAGCATCTTGACGGTCGCACAGCCGAGCATTTTGTGCGCTACCGTGCAGGCTACGTTAACGCGGATCTCGGGCGCTTGGATGCACAAAAGCTCTTTTTGCGCGCCTTTGCCGAAAAATGCCGCAACCTGACAGTCCCCGATTATTTTCGCTTGGCAGGAGCCTCGCTCACAGGTGTAGGGACCGACATCGGCATTGGTGAAGCAATCCGCTTGGGCACAATCCTGCGTGAATGTGATCCCGATGATGTTCCTATGCAAACGCTTACAGGGCAGGCAGTCAAAGGGCAGAGCGGTGCGTGGTATTATGTTCTTAACCGAGAAGGTGCTTGCCGTCAAATCAATGAGTTGACCTATCCCGAAAGTCCTATCGAACCTTCAAATTTCGATGCAGAAGGTCTTTTCGACCGCGCACAAAATTCTCAATTTCACAATGTCTATACGGCAGCGGAGGACGCACTTCCGCTTGTCTTCAATCCCTATTGAAAGGAAACAAATAAACAATGGATCAAACAATGCAAGAAAAAATCCCCGCTATCAACATCAATTCGACATCCGAAGAGATGGCACACGCGATCTTTGACGTGCTTGATGCCAAAAAGGCATACAAGCTCAAGGTTCTTCGTGTCAACGACCAAACTGTCATCACCGACTATTTTGTCATTGCCACAGGTAACTCCAACACACACGTCAAATCTCTTGGCGGCGAGGTTGAATATAAGCTCTCCCTTTGCGGCATCGACCCCTTGCATTACGAGGGCAGAGATAGCGACGGCTGGGTAGTTATCGACTACGGACACGTTATGGTGCACATTTTCAGCCGCGATCAACGCGATTTTTATCAGCTTGAAAAACTTTACGGCGACGCCGAGGAAATACATTTTGTCGGTATAGATGAGGCGGCAGAGACTGCATCCGACAAGGAGGAATAAGATGAAATACGATTTTAAACAAATTGAACCCAAATGGCAAAAGAGATGGGAAGAGGAGCACGCCTTCGAAGCACAGGACAATAGCTCCAAGCCCAAGTATTACAATCTTGTCGAGTTTCCGTATCCCAGCGGACACGGTATGCACGTAGGCCACATCAAGGCATATTCCGGTCTTGAGGTCGTTTCGCGCAAAAGACGTATGCAGGGGTATAACGTATTGTTCCCCATAGGCTTTGATGCATACGGACTTCCCACCGAGAACACTGCAATTAAGGATAATCTCCATCCCAGAATCGTTACCGACCGCAACATCGAAAAGTTTACATCTCAGCTGAAGCGTGTTGGTTTCTCCTTCGATTGGTCGCGCGTCGTTGACACAACCGAAGAGGATTACTACCGTTGGACGCAGTGGATCTTCCTCAAAATGTTTGAGAACGGTCTTGTCTTCCGTGATAATGCGTTGGTTAACTATTGCCCCAGCTGTAAGGTCGTTCTTTCCAACGAGGATTCGCAGGGCGGTGAGTGTGACATTTGTCACAGTGCCATCGTACAAAAATCCAAAACCGTTTGGTATCTGCGTATCACCGAGTATGCCGATAAGCTTTTGCAAGGACTTGAAGAGGTAGACTATCTCCCCAACGTTAAGCAGCAGCAGGTCAACTGGATCGGTAAATCCACGGGTGCATTTGTTAATTTCTCTCTCAAAGAGATTGATGAGAAGCTCCGCATCTATACCACTCGCCCCGATACGCTCTTTGGGGTAACCTTTATGGTTATTGCACCCGAGCATCCCATTATTGAGGCGAACCGCGAACGCATCGCCAACATTGCCGCTCTTGACGCTTACCGTGAGGAGTGCGCCAAAAAGACCGAATTTGAGCGCACCCAGCTTGTTAAGGATAAGACCGGCGTTTGCATCGACGGCCTGACCGCCATCAACCCCGTTTCGGGCAAGGAAATCCCGATCTATATTTCTGACTACGTTATGATGGGCTACGGTACAGGTGCCATTATGGCAGTTCCCGCACACGACGAGCGTGACTGGGCGTTTGCCAAGAAGTCCGGCATTGATATCGTTGAAGTTATCAAGGGTGGCGACATCACTACCGGTGCATACACCGGCGACGGTGAAATGGTCAACTCCGATTTCCTCAACGGCTTCGACAACAAGAAAGATTCTATCGCACGCATGATTGAACATCTGTCCGAGAAGGGCATCGGTGAGATGGGCGTTCAATACAAAATGAAGGATTGGGCTTTCAACCGTCAAAGATATTGGGGCGAGCCTATCCCGATCGTTCACTGTCCCGCTTGCGGCATCGTGCCTGTACCTTATAACGAACTGCCTTTGCGCCTGCCCGAGGTCAAAAACTTCGAGCCCGGCGAGGGTGGAGAAAGTCCCTTGGCAAAAATCGAGTCCTTTGTCAACTGCACCTGTCCCAAGTGCGGCGGTGCTGCAAAGCGCGAGACCGATACCATGCCGCAATGGGCAGGT
>JAZQKM010000075.1:0-2084 GCA_045542155.1 Eubacteriales bacterium | reverse complement strand
TTTTTTACCGGTTGGGACAAGGGAAAGATCACCGAATGGGCGCGCGAGGCTGACCGTCTTGGTCTTATTTATCAATCCATTCATTCCCCTTTTTATGAAGTCAGATACCTATGGGAAGATGGCGACAAGGGCAAAGAGGTTGCATCTGAACTCATCGACTGCGTAAAGGACTGCCACGAAAATCATATTCCCGTTATGGTCATTCATCCCTTTATCGGGTTTGAGGATCACAATCCCACGCGCGTGGGCATTGAGAACTACGCTCGCGTAGTCGACGTTGCCGACCGTCTTGGTGTTCGTCTTGGCTTTGAGAACGTTGAGGGCGAGGAATATCTCGCTGCCTTGATGGAAGCCTTTTGGAACTCCCCCTCTTGCGGCTTTTGCCTTGACACCGGTCACGAGCTTTGCTACAACGGTGGCAAGGATATGATGGCGCTCTACGGTGAAAAGCTCTGCCACACACATTTTAACGATAATTTTGGCGTTTACGACCCCAACATGACTTGGGAAAACGACTTCCACCTGACCATGGGTGACGGTCTCGTAGATTGGAAAAACGTAATGGATCGCATCGACGCTTCTTCCTACGAGGGTGTTTTGATGTGCGAGCTCACCCGCGGCAATCCCCCGCAGTGGCACACCCACGATCGCTACGCCGCTATGCCTCTTGAAGACTACTACGCCTTTGCCCTCTCCCGCATGCGCGCGGTTATGGATAGGACGTTAGTTTCAAATCCGATTGAGGTTAAGTAAAGGACGCGGTTTTCGGGGGAACTTTTGAAAAAGTTCCCCCATACCCCCTCAAAACTTTCCTTACATATTTTCAAAAATAAATTCGGTACAAACGGACAGACAGTCGGCGCGAGGTGAAACCTCGCTTTTGCTGCCGCTAACTCGCAGGCGCCACCAAGACCCTGCTCGTTAAGAGAGTTGTTTTGCAACAATGCGGGACGTCGAGGACGTCGTCCCCTACCTGTAATTTTAACTCTACATTACTCGTTTTGACTTCACTATAAACCATAGACAAGCAAAACAGAGCTATGGCAAACAACTTTTGTAGGGGGCGACGTCCTCGACGCCCCGAAAAAACAAGAGATCATTTGCAAAACATATATGAAAGGATTTTTATTATGTCTATTGACGTGTTGGTTAAGCAAAAATTATTTGGTAGCAAACCTATGCCACTTGATGTGATTTTGGGTGGACAATTACACTACGGTAATTTTGCAGATGACCAGTTAAATGTAGGTGAACTTGGCAAAGAAGAATTTATCGCCTACAACCCTAAAAGCATCGGGCGTGGGTTTAGTGTTATTTGGAATCCTACCGAAAAGAAGAAAATCGCACTGCGGCTTCCCCAACCATCTACAACACAGGAACTAACAGATTTCTATGCTGCAGTTGAGCGTATGGCAAAGCATTGGGGTGCATCCCTAATTGTTGACGGAAGCAAAATGAGTCTTGATACCTTTATGACAGGTTTCCAAGATATGCTTGAGTTTAATAACAAGGTTATAAAACAGTTTTCTCAGGAAATTCTAAACGGCGAGCACGATGACTTGACACTCTATTCGGCAATGTATCCTTTGACGATTGGAAAAGAGGAAGCAACACGCTTTTTAGATTGCCCCGATAGTTATTCGCAATGGCTTCACGAAAAGCAATCAATGGATGTGCGCTTTGCAAGCCCACACTTTTATATGGGCGATAATGGTATTTTTGCAAAATATACGTTATTCAATAATTTGCCCACCATTTTTCCCGATAAACCTACTGTTCCTTTCGGAGCGGTAGATCCCCGAACAGGAAAAAGATTGGAGTGTAATGATTGGGGAATTTCTATTGGCATACTGGGAGAGACCTCATTCCTTTGTGAAATTGCATATTCTGAATTTTTGAATCTCATCCCGGAAGACAAGAAATCCAAATTTGATGCAACACATTTTCTTCTTTCAGAATTTACCAAAGAAGAAATCAAAGCATTCGCTAACTCTATCCGCTAAGAAAGTTGATTATCCGAGGGTAAGGACCGTCGAGGACGCGAAAATAAACGATTATCGTTTATAAAACGGGCGATTCGTGAA
>JAZQKM010000074.1:0-17969 GCA_045542155.1 Eubacteriales bacterium | reverse complement strand
TGCAAATGCGCGTGCGGGCTTACCGTTGAGCAAAATTTCAATATCATCCTTGTGGATGCCCCAAAGCGTGCTCCCCGCGCCAATCTCGCGGTCGTGGCGCGTGTTGAGAAGTTCAAGATACGCCGCTTCGGTCTTTGCAATGTCCTCATATTCTTCGGGAGATTGCTTGGAAGAACCAAGATACACAAGCGTTGGCGTCTCGCGCTCGCCCGTCATTTCACAAAAGAAGCGTTTGACGTGCTCCTCTGCCATTTTGACATAGCGATAGCGGTAGCGCGCGATGATTGCTGCCTCGTGCGCGAGCTGTGCCGACCAAAGGTCGACCGTGGCATCAAACGTGCCCCTATCCTCTTCGGCGGCTCTAATGAGCTGATTGCGCTGCTTGAGAATTTGGTTATACCTTTGCAAGCTTTTGAGATACATGGGATAGAGCTGCGAGAGCGCAATATCCAAAAAGTTGCGCCTCTCGCCGGGGCCCTCTTTGATAAGTGAGAGATGCTCGGGGCAGAAAAGAACTGTGCGGAATAAGCCTACAATGTTGGAAACCTTGCCAACCTTGTTTTTATTGTGCTCAATCTGCTTTCTTTTCCCCACCATCATACGAACCGTAATATTCTGTCGGCGCACAGAGTCGGTAAAGTCTAAAGAGACCTCGCAAAACTCTTCGCCAAATCTAATCATTTCCTCGTCGTGCGCGGTGCGAAAGCTCTTGCCAAGGGACGTGAAGTGAATCGCTTCGAGCAGGTTGGTCTTCCCTTGCGCATTCTCGCCGCACAGAATGTTCACGCCTTTATCGAATTCTATTTCGGCACCTTCTATATTGCGAAAATTGCGAATGGAGATTTTGTTACATTCCATTTATTTGTATTACTCTTTCATTCTAACGGGCAGGAGCATAAAGAGGTCGGTGCACTCTTCGTCTGCCTCTGCGGGTTCAATATTGATGCTGGTGAGCGCCGAGGTCATGGAGATGCGAACCTTTTCGGCATCGCTTGCGCGCAAGCTATCAATGAGGAAGCGGTTGTTGAAGGCAATCAGAATGCGGTCACCCTCTTGCTCGGTCTCAATTTCATCATAAGTAGAACCGAGAGTAGAAACGGCGGAAACCTTGAGAATACTATCTTCAAACTCAAGCTTTACGTGCGAGCGAACACTGCCCGCAATCTTTTCCTCGGTAACAAGAGCGGCTCTTTCAAGAGCGGCAATCATTCTTTCTCTATCTACCGTTGCAAAAATACGGTGTGTTTTGAGAATGATGCGGTCGTAATCAATGTACTGACCTTCGATGAGACGGGAGAAGAATACCATATCGCCAATGTTGAACACAATGTTCTTGCGGCTCATATAAATGCGAACGTCCTCGCGCTCGTCATCCTTGAGGAGCTTGTAGAGCTCGTTTACGGTCTTTGTGGGAATAATAAAGGAGAATTTGAGAGCAGAGCCGTCCTCGTTCTTATTTTCAATCTGTGCCTTGGTAGCACATCTTGCCAGCTTGTAGCTATCGCAGGAAACGGTGAGGAGCTCATCGTCGCTAACCTTGAAATAACAGCCGTTAAGAACAGGGCGTTGGTCGTTGGATGCCATTGCAAACATCACCTTGGAAAGCATCTTTTTGAGCACGGACTGACCGACCACAAAGCCATCCTCGGTAACAAGACGGGGAATGGTAGGATAGTCAGCTGCGGGGAGTGCAGTCATCTTGTGGTTGGACTTACCGCTTGAAATGCAAGCCTGCATATTTTCGCTAACCGTCAGGGTAACGTTTTCACCTTCCATTACGCGAATGGTTTGCACAAACTTTTGTGCATTGATAATAGCTGCACCTGCTTCCTCTACCTCTGCTTCCATTTTGATGCGCATACCCTTTTCCAGGTCAAAGGTAGTCATCACACAGGAGCCATCGGCATTGGCTTCAATCAGAATTCCCTCTGCTGCGGTGAGTGTGGATTTGCCGGATACGGCACACATCAAGGGAGCAACTGCATCACTTACGTTTTGGCGGTTGAATATAATCTTCATAACAAATTTCCTTTCTTGGTACCCTCTCGCTCTGTTTTCTCGCTACGCGATATATAACGAAAGAATGATATAAATAATAAATAGTAATATTAGTAGTGCCTGCGGAAACTGTGGAAAGGCACGAAATGTGAGATATGTATTTGTTTTTAGCGGCTTTTGACTGCTGCCTCGGTGTGGAAAAACGGTTGAGAAAAATATGAAAAAAGCAAGGAATGCCGTTCCTATCCTCGTTTTTGGAAGGTTTTGGGTTCTTCTTTTTGTTACAAGTGAGTGGCACACAACCGCAGAGTGGAAAAAACTTGTGGAAAAAGAGAAAAAAAGCGGTAAAAAGGAACACTTTCTTTTGGTTTTCCACTTTCTGCTCTTTTTGGCAATCCACAGCAATAATGCGTTACGTAAAGGCAAAAAACAGTCAAATCGGTGGAAAAAAGGTGTAAAAAATTAAAATAACCCACAGGTTTTCCACAGTTGTTGAAAACTGTGTGGAAAACTTATATCACCGTGTGGAAAATTAAATTTCCTTTTTGAGTTCACTGATTTCAGTCATAAAGGCGGGGTCCTCTAAAACCTTGGTTTCAATCAGTCGGTGAGAAGAAATAATGGTGGAGTGGTCTCTCTCAAAGATTTTTGCAATGCTTGGGAAAGACATCTCTGTCATTTCACGAATAAGATAAATGGTAATGTGACGGGTATTGGCAATATCCTTGTTTCGCTTGTTGCCCGTCAGGCTCTCCTTTGAGATGCCGTATTTGTTGTAAACCGCGTTAAAAATCTTGTCCACGGTTACGCTGACCGGTTCGGCTCCGCCGAGAAGCTCGGAGATACATTCCTGTGCGAGCTCCATGTTAATCTGCTTACCGGAGAGGAAAGAAAGCGCTCCCAGTTTTTTGATAGCCCCCTCAATCTGACGGATGTTGGAGCGTAGGTTTTCACCAAGGAAGGTCAGCACGTCATCGGGAATGGTAATGTTGACCTGCTCTGCCTTCTTTTTGATAATGGCAATACGCAATTCCAAATCCGGCGGCTCGATGTCGGCAAGCAGTCCCCACTCAAAGCGAGAGGTCAATCTGTCTTCAAGTGTTTTAATGTCGCGAGGCGGACGGTCAGATGTCAAAATGATTTGCTTTTTGCTATCGTACAACGCATTAAAGGTGTGGAAGAATTCTTCCAGCGTAGAGGTCTTACCTGCGATAAACTGAATATCGTCGATGAGGAGAACGTCACAGTTGCGATACTTTTCGTGGAATTCTGCCATGGTCTTGTTTGCCAAGCAGGCAATCATTTGGTTGGTGAATTCCTCGCCGCGCGTGTAGATGATTTTGAGTTCGGGATAATTCTGCTTCATACGGTTGATGGTTGCGTGCATCAAGTGCGTTTTTCCAAGACCGCTGTTGCCGTAAATAAAGAGTGGATTGTAGGTGGAAAGAGAGGATTTTGTATCCGACTCGTAGTTGGCAGGTCTGTTTGCCACAGCATAACAGGCGGCGTGCGCAAACTTGTTTGTGCTGCCTACAATAAAGTTTTCAAAGGTATATTCAAAGTTAAAATCCGTGAGCGTGTTGAGAGGGCTCTTGACCTCTTCTTTTTTAGGAGCAGCATCCAAGCCAATAACCTTGCTCTTAATACTGTCTGCCGATGCGGCAGAACCCGTAAAGGTAAGGCTTACCTTGACGTCAAAGCCCAACAGCTGGCAGAATTTTTCCTCAATAGAGGAAAGATACTTGTTTTTGACAATATCAAATTTGAAAGCAGAGGGAATGCCGAGCGTGAGCGTGTACTCCGAGGGGTGACTTGGGTTGTCGGATGCGTTTTCAAAGGAAACGACCGTAATTTCGCCAAACCAAAGGTCAATAGAGGTTTCGGAGAGCTGGGCGCGGAAGGATTCCTTGACCATATTCCAAATTTCTTTAATTTCTTCGATGTAATTTTGAGAAGGCATGAACATTCTCCTTTCAAAAAAGTGTGTCGTGCATATAATTATAAATATTATAACATAAATAATAATATTTTACAACGCCCGCGCGCGTAAAATTTATAAAATTTACAAATAATTTAAATTTTATAAAGAAAACAGAGTGTTGACAAACACTCAAAAAGAGGGTATAATGAAAAAAACGGCAAAATACAGGCAAACAACTCTGTTAAAAATCAGGGTCTCGGCGGCCCCTGATTTTTTGCGTCAGCCAAAGCGAAGTTTTGCTTCGCGCCGACAATTTATAAGTGAACTAACAAATTCATTTAGATGTTTTTTTGTAAAAGTTTTTGAAAGGGGCATGGGGAAAACTTTTATCAAAAAGTTTTCCCCATAAAAAAATGAGGTTACATTACACTATAAAAGGAATGACCTGCGCGGCTTGTGTCTCTCACGTAGAGAGAGCGATAGCAAAAGTGATAGGTGCGAAAGAGAGCGCAAACGTCTCACTCTTGACCAATTCGGTATCGCTCGTGGTTGATGATAGTACAGACGTGCAAGGCCTTGAAAAAAGACTTGCCGCGGCTATCAAGCAAGCGGGATATGCACTTGTTACCGAACAAAAAACAGAAAAAAACGAAAACAAAGAGAGCCAAAAGCGTATCCTAAGCCTTGTTCTCTCTGCCCTGTTCACACTCGGTGTGATGTATCTTTCAATGGGCTCAATGATAGGACTCCCTACTCCCGCGTTTTTGAAGGGCACAGAGAACGCCGTCCTGATGTGTTTGGCACAGCTGATACTGACACTCCCTGTTCTTGTTCTTAACCGTCGCTTCTTCATCAGCGGAGCAAGAGCGCTTTGGAACCGCTCGCCCAATATGGACTCTCTGATTTGTGTGGGAGCGGGTGCATCTGTTATTTACGGACTTTTTGCATTTGTAATGATTGTAACCGCACAAAATGCAGATACGGTGCACAAATATCTGCACGACCTCTACTTTGAATCGGCGGCAATGATTCTCACACTCGTCTCGGTCGGCAAGCTCCTTGAAGCAAGAGCCAAGGATAAAACCGCAGATGCCATTCGTTCCCTTTCCACCCTTGCTCCCGCATTTGTAACGGTAATCAGAGAAGAAAAAGAAATTCTCATTCCCATTGAAGAATTGCAAAAAGAGGATGTTTTCCTTATCCGTGCAGGAGAGAGAATTCCCGCAGACGGTGTTGTTCTTTCGGGCAACGGAACGGTTGACGAATCGGCGCTCACAGGTGAGAGTATGCCTGTGGAAAAGGAAGACGGAGAGGATGTTCGTGCGGCTTGCGTGCTTCTTTCGGGCTCTTTGACAGTGCGCGCAGAGCGTGTAGGAGAGGATTCCTCGCTTGCGCGTATCATTCGACTGCTCGAGGATGCAGCGTCCTCAAAAGCCCCTATCGCCCGCGTAGCAGATAAGGTCAGCGCTGTGTTCGTGCCCATTGTAATGGCAATTTCGGTACTCACGCTCGCAATTTGGCTTATTGCCACGCAAAACATAGAGCAAGCGTTGCGCTCTGCTATCTCCGTACTCGTTATTTCCTGCCCCTGTGCGCTCGGTCTCGCTACCCCTACGGCAATTACCGTAGGCATCGGCCGCGCGGCAAAAAAAGGGGTTCTGTTCCGCTCTGCGGAGTCCTTGGAAAAGCTATGCTCAATAAAAACAGTTGTGTTTGATAAAACGGGAACGCTCACCGAGGGTAAGCCCGCACTCACCGACCTCTACGCTTATCATATTTTACCCGAGGAGCTTCTACTCTCATCGGCATCTGTGGAGCGTCTCTCTGCGCATCCTCTTGCCGAGGCAATCTGCCGCGGCGCCGCGGAATACGGCATTACACAGCTATGTCCTGTTGATAACTTTGAAACACTCACCGGTGTGGGTGCTCTCGGAACCGTTGACGGCAGACGTGTTCGAATAGGAAAACCCGAGGATGCCTTTTTGTTGCAGGCAGAAAAAGATAAAAACGACACCGAAACACAAGAAAATACCGCTTTTTCGCTACACGTGATGCAAAAAAGCGGTATAAAGGATGTAAAAAAAGATATTCAAACACTCGAAAATCAAGGTAAAACAGTTGTTCTGGTAACGCTTGATGATGTTCCTGTGGGCGTGTTGGCGCTTGCCGACCGCATTCGGGAGGATGCAAAAAAGACCGTTCAAATCTTGCAAAAGGACGGTGTTTCTACATGGATGCTTACGGGTGACAATGAGCGCACAGCCGCGGCAATTTCTGCCCAAGCGGGGCTTGATGATTACCGCGCAGGTCTTATGCCCGAGGATAAGGAGCGCATCGTGCGCGAGCTTTGTACAACCACAACGTGCGCTATGGTGGGAGACGGTATCAACGATGCCCCCGCACTCACGAGAGCCGACGTAGGCATTGCCATCGGCGCGGGAACAGAGGTGGCTATCGACTGTGCCGACGTCATTCTTTCGGGTAATACCCTATCGGGCGTTGCCGATGCCTTCCGCCTCAGCAGAGCAACTCTCCGTGTCATCAAACAAAATTTGTTTTGGGCACTTTTCTACAACGCCATTTGTATTCCCGTAGCGGCAGGCGCACTCTTCCCTCTTTTTGGATGGCAGCTCAGCCCAATGCTCGCCTCGGCGGCAATGAGCTTCTCTTCCCTGTTTGTTGTTTCTAACGCGTTGCGTCTGCGCTTTATTTCAATAGAGAAAGGAAAAAAGAAAGTGTTTGGTATCAAAAAGAAAGAAAATATCACCTATACCCTCACCGTTGAGGGAATGATGTGTCAACACTGCGTCTCCCACGTCAAAAAGGCTCTGGAAGGCGTTAAAGGCGTCACCGCCGCAACAGTAGACCTTGACACCAAAAAGGCTACCGTAGAAGCGTTAGCAAGTGTTTCTGCTGAGTCTCTTATTGCCGCCGTTACCAATGCGGGATACGAGTGTAAAGTGAATTAGAGGATTGTGGGGAAAACTTCTCTCAAGAAGTTTTCCCCACGCCCCTTTCAAGAACTTTCTCAAAAACAGTAAACAAATGGATTTGTCAGTATGTGAATAGACAGTCGGCGCGAGGGATTCCCCTCACTTTTGCTGTCGCGAGCGACTAGGTAGCGAAGCGGCGTGAGCGCAATGAATGACAGTCCGGTGGACTGTCAGAACGCGAACGGGACCGAGCCGCAGCGAGACCCGCCAAGACCCTGCTCGCTAAGAAAGTTGTTTCGAATAATTTTGTTTTAAATTTGAATGATAGTGATAGGCTTTTTTATTTTTTTGGAGTATTCAATGGTGTGTTGTGTGCCTTTTGACTGTCCGTCCCAAATAACAAGTACCGCATCGGATATATCAACCATTTCTTCGTTTCGTTTAATAGGTGCGCCGCGCCCATAAATATCGTAACGAGGGCGAATAATGTATTTTGAAATACGGTGAATATCGGCATATTTTTCAGCCAAAAAATCAACGCCGTTTGCTCCACCGCTAATAATAACTTCCACGTTGTTTGAAATATAGGGAGATAAATCAAAATTTTTAACACTTCTAGACCCAACGACTAATAATTTCATAAAACCCTCTCTTTAATATATACTTATATAAGTATATACCAAATTAAGTAGATTGTCAAGTGGGTATATATTCGTTAGAATATATACAGAAAGAGAGGAATCGTTATGGTAAAACTTACAATCGATAAAATATTGGAGCAACGCGGCATTACCCGATATGAGTTGGCAAAAAGAACAGAAATCAAATTTCAAACAATAGACCGCTATTACAAAAATAAAGTCATTCGTTATGACAGTTACATTTTAGACCGTATTTGTGCCGCTTTGGAATGTAACGTAAATGATATTTTGGAATATGTAAAAGAATAAAAAAAACAAAAGAAGGCGACCTTTCGGTCGCCTTTTTTGTATAAAAAAGAATTACAAAGCATAATATAAAATATTACAAATAACGCAAATTGCCCAAAAGCAAAATTCCCTAAAAGGGTTGTTTTTTGTCGAAAAAGGTGCTATAATACCTTAAACCAAAGGGTATTTGAGAAAAAAGGAGGTTGAGAAATGACAGAGAAAAAGCAAAAAGCCAAAAGAAAACCTTATTTTGAAGTGTTGAAAAAAATAATGAAAATCAGATACAAAAAGCCTCGCTTTATTTATCTTGGAGAGCCTTTTGACAACGGCGCTTTGATTTTATCCAATCATGAGGGAACCGATTCTCCTATGTCTCTTGAAATCTACTGCGACAAGCCCATTCGTATGTGGGGAGCGCACGAGATGAATTCGGGACTTGTATCTCTTTATAAATATCAAACAAAAATTTATTTTCATGAGAAAAAACATTGGAATATTCATCTTGCGCGTCTGTTTTGCTTAATTGCAAGTCCTCTCACGCACCTGTTTTATTCGGGCTTTGATTTGATTTCCACCTACAAGGACATTCGTCTTGTAAAGACGATGCGGGAGAGCATTGAAGCACTCAAAAGCGGAGATAACATTGTTGTGTTCCCCGAAGATTCCACAAAAGGCTATTTGCAGGAGCTTGAGGGATTTCACGAAGGCTTTGTTCTTTTGGCAGACACCTGCAAAAAGAAGGGGCTTGACCTCCCTGTCTACGTTTCTTATTTTAGAAAAAGCGACAGAACGTACATATTTGATGCCCCTGTAAAATATTCGGAGCTTAGCGAAAAATACAAGAGCCGCGAGGAGATTGCAAAATACCTTTGCAACCGCTGCAACGAGCTTGGAAAAATGCAGTTCGATGAGAACGGCAAACCGATAGAAGAAAAGCAAAAACAAAAGAAAAGCAAGCTTGCTTAACAAGAAAAGGACGACTTTTGGTCGTCCTTTTTTGCTTGCACTTTTTCGTGATGTAGAACAACTTTTTAGCGAACAGAGTTTTTGCGGTGCTTGCGCCGACCGGCTATTCGTACACGAACAACTCTATTTAGATATTTTTGTGAGTGCTTTTTTGAAGGGGTGCAGGGGGAACTTTTTTCGCTGAAAAAAGTCCCCCCTACATTCTCCTATAAAAAATCAAACTCTAAACATCATATCACCGTAGGTGGGTACGGGCCAGAGGTCGGAAGCGGTGAGAACTTCCATCTCGTCAACGGCGGCGCGGAGCTCGTCCATAACGGGAATGACCTTTTCGGCATAATAAGACGCGCGAGATTTGGCATCGGCAATGGATGCGGCATTGGTTTCCTCAAGTTTCAACAGTTCAATCGAAGCATAGGTCTTTGTAAGGCTATTTGTAAGACGTGTGATGATTTCCTTCTCAACACCGCAGGAAATATCCTCGCAAACAGCCATTTTTTTGGCGGCGGCATCGGCGATTTGCGCAATGTAACGCTCAACCGCGGGAATGTAATCACGAGACGCCATCACAATCATTGTGAGTGCTTCAATATTGATGATTTTGGCGTAGTTTTCAAAGTAAATTTCTTCGCGGGAGCGCATTTCGGTCTCGCTCATAACGCCCAAAGAGGAGAACAAAGCCACGTTCTTTTCGCTCATAAAGGTCTTGTAAGCATCAACCGACGTGGGCAGATTGGCAAGGCCGCGAGCGGCGGCTTCTTTTTTCCAATCGGCGGAATAGCCGTTGCCGTCAAAGAGGATGCGCTTGTGCTTTTTGAAAGTTTCCTTAATGAGCTTTGCAAGAGAGGTGTCAAAATGCTTGGCGTTTTCCAAAACGTCGGCAAACTGACGGAAGGACGCGGCAACCGCGGTGTTGAGCACCGTGTTGGGGAGCGCAATGTTTTGCGACGAACCCAGCATACGAAACTCGAATTTGTTACCCGTGAATGCAAAAGGAGATGTTCTGTTGCGGTCTGTGGTGTCCTTGCGGAATACCGGAACGGTAGGAATACCAAGGTCCATAACCGCTTTTTTAGCACCCTTGTAGGATTTGCCGTCGATGATGGCATCGATAACTGCTCTCATATCCTCTCCTACAAACACCGAAACGATGGCAGGGGGTGCCTCGTGGGAGCCGAGACGGTGGTCGTTACCCGGGAAGGCAACGGACACGCGCAAAAGCTCCTGATAATCGTCAACCGCTTTGATGATTGCTGCCAAAATAAGCAAGAACTGCATATTTTCACCGGGTGTTTTGCCGGGGTCAAGCAGGTTCTTTCCATTGGCACTTATCGACCAGTTGTTGTGCTTGCCCGAGCCGTTTACACCCGCATAGGGCTTTTCGTGAAGCAGGCAAACAAGCCCGTGACGCTCGGCAATCTTTTTCATAAACTCCATCGTGAGCAGATTGTGGTCAACGGCAATGTTTACGGTATCAAAAATGGGAGCGAGCTCGTGCTGCGCGGGAGCTGCCTCGTTGTGCTTGGTTTTGGCATTGATGCCCATCTTCCAAAGCTCTTTGTCAAGGTCGGACATAAACGCGGCAATACGCGTTTTGAGAGGACCGAAATAGTGATCTTCGAGCTCCTGACCCTTGGGCGCGGTCGCGCCGAAGAGCGTGCGTCCCGTATAGAGCAAATCCTTGCGACGCTCGTACATTTTTTTGTCTATGATAAAATATTCCTGCTCGGCACCAACAGTGATATCCACGTGCTTGGTCTGGTCATCGCCAAACAGGCGTAAAATACGCAGAGATTGCGTGTTCAGTGCATCCATCGAACGCAAAAGCGGTGTTTTACTATCCAACGCTTCACCCGTATAGGAGCAGAATGCGGTGGGAATATACAGCGTACCGTCCTTAACGAAGGCGTAGGAAGCGGGGTCCCAAGCGGTGTATCCTCTTGCCTCAAAGGTAGCGCGCAAGCCGCCTGTGGGGAAAGAAGAAGCATCCGACTCGCCGCGGATAAGCTCTTTGCCCGAAAACTCCATAACGACCTTGCAGGGGCCGACGGGAGAAATAAAAGCATCGTGCTTTTCGGCGGTAACGCCCGTTAAGGGTTGAAACCAATGCGTATAGTGTGTAGCCCCCTTTTCGGTAGCCCAATCCTTCATTGCGTTCGCAACAACGTCGGCAATCGAGGGGTCGATGGTTCTGCCCGTGGCAATGGTCTTGGTCAAGGATTTGTAAACCTCACGCGGAAGTCTTTCGCGCATGACGTCATCATTAAAGACCATGCAACCAAAAAAATCGGATATCTTGTTGTCCATAGGATAAAGCATCCTTTCCTGATACGCGCGCGTATCCAAAATAAAATATGATTTATTATATAATAATAAACGGTGTTTGTCAATGGACTTGCGACATTTTTGGCTATATGTCAAGACAATTCGATTTTCCTCTTGACTGTTTTGTGAATTTGTGCTATACTGCAATAGAAGAAAAGAAAGAGAGCTTGAAAAAATGAGCGGATTTTTAAAAACCATGTGGACTCGCGCAAGAGCCGATCGCCTGCCCCCCTTGGAAGAAATAGAAAGCTTTGGTGCGGACGGAGAGGAAGTTATTTTCCGTTATCTTTGCCGTCACTTCGACTGTGTTATTCGCAACGTGGTCGTGCCCCACAAAAGGTTATACCTTGAAAAGGATTTTCTTGTCATTCACAAGAACGTCCCTTTTGTTATTGAGGTTAAAAATTGGAAGGGTGAGATTGGTTGCGAAAAGAACGGCGATTTTTATCAAAACAAAGAGAACGGTGTGCATAAAACACTCAAAAGCCCTGTTGGAACAACCAAGCAGTTTATTGAAAAAATGCGTGCCTTTTACAAGGTGGAAACGCCTATTTTCGGCATTGTTATTTTTGCCGAGCCCGATTGCAAGCTGACCACCCCCGAGGAGATGGACGGAATTGCTCTTTTAAAGCCGCAAAAAGCTATCACGTATATCAAAAATCGCGCAAACGCCCTCAAACAAAGGACGCTGTTTGCAGACCCCGACCAAATTCTTCACTGTACCCGTTTTTACAGCCTTGACAGCGAATTTTGTAAGGGGATGCTCGCCGATTGCTTTTTTGACTGTGAAACCGCAAGTGGGGCGCTTGTTCGCATTGATACCAATCAAATTGCTTACCTCAGTGTGAAAAAGGTTCCCTTCAAAATGAAGGATAAGCTCTTTGTCACCTACACAAACGGAGCAAGCGGTGTTTTTTATAACCGTGACACGGTTTTTGACGTTGTTTGCCTTGACGGAACCTGCCAAAAAATTGCACTCCATCGCGTGCGACACATTGTTTTTTGATATGCGTAGTTACAAAATTGAAAGTTACGTGCCCGAGGAAACCTTCCTTGCGGGAAAGGACGCGCGCTTTTGTCGTGCGGCGTTTGAGGATTGTTTTGCGGTAGACGTCCACAATCATTTTGATATTATTGCCGCGTGTCGCAACGGAAATTTGATTGGAAAATCACTTGCCGACGCATTCTCTCTTTCGCTCTCCAATGTAGCAAACCTTTTGCATTTGTTTGATGGGGACAGTGAATTTTTAGCTCTCCCCTGCCCCAACGGAACACTCTTGGTCTATCCCGCGTGGCCGCGGATAGGGATTGCTTTGGCTTTCCTTTTAAAAGAAGATATCAAAGAGGTTGAAAAATCCTATCAAAATGCAAAACGGTATGCGTTTTTTAAGGTTTTTGAAACAGACGGCAATGCAGAAATCAACCAACGGTTGAATTTAGAAGCCAAGATTTGTGCATTGGAATTTTACAGAGATCGTTTGTTTGGAAACAAGCGTGAAACCAATGCGGTAGCGCAAATTTTAATGATTGCAAACCTTATGGGGTGCCGTTTGCACGAAATGTCGGTATCACGCATAAACGCGACTCTCGATGAATTGGAAACAGAGCGCCTCGGTGCTTATTTGTGCTGCGTGTTTATGACCATGCGCCGCTATAACGGAAAGATATCCACGTCAGCCGAAGGCGAAGAGAACACCTCAATTTTAACACACGTACCGCAAGAATACGGTATTCGCATTCAACAAACCGTGCGCCAAAGAGTTACAAAACAGACCGCGTTTGACCTTCCTGCAAGGTCTGATATTGCGCGTTTTGCAAACCATCCCGCATTCGCGGATTACAAAACAGAAGACGGCGACAACTCTTTTTGTGTGCACTTACCAATCAAACAAAAGATGCATCTTTCCGCTTATGCAGCGTTTGGCAGAGAGCAAGAAATTACCCTTACCCTCTTCCTTCTTTCATAAACAAAAAGCACTCGTGAAAACTCACGAGTGCTTTTCTTTTTTACGGTGCCAAAAGTGTAATCAAGGAGTCGGCTAATTGCAATATGTTGGGCATAAAACGGCACAACAGGCCCACAAAAACGGGAACCAAAATAACCGTCAGCACAACAGAAAGCCAACCCGAGCCCTTTGAGTTAAAGCGGATCTCTGCGCGATATTTGAGGTCTTCGGGAATGTAAAAATGGTCTTTTGTAAAATCAATTTTATAGGTAGCGTCCTTCCCTTTTTCGTTCAAGTACGCTTGTTCCTCGCGGCAAAAAACCACCTTGCGCAAAAACGCACCGCGACACAATTCATGTCTCAAAATCGTGCTTCTAAACGCACCGGCTTCAAACAACGTCACGCCGGCATCGGGGCTCAATGCCTCTTTTTGAATGAGCGTCTTTACAAAAGTGCTGACCGTGCGGCGACCGAAAACGGTAATGATTGCGGCAATGATAATGCCCCAAATCAAGGCAGGGATGATTTTGTTGATAATGCCCGCTGTTTGCTCGGTAACAGAAAAGTTATCATACGCGCCAAAACGGATGGAAAAATAGGTTTGATGAAAATAGGAAATCAACTCACCAAGTGTCGAATTTTGATACCATACTGCAATTTGCTCCCAAAAAGAGGAGCTTCCGACGCGTAAAAAAACAGGAAAAGAATTGGACATAGTTACTCTCCTTTTCTCTTTTTCATCGGAGAAAAATTACTTTTTAATAACGTCAAGACCAATATACTTGCGAAGAACTTCGGGCACGGTTACGCTGCCGTCGGCGTTTTGGTTTTGTTCTACCAACGCAGGGAAAATACGGCTGGTTGCAAGGCCCGAACCGTTGAGCGTGTGTAAGAATTCGGTCTTACCGTTCTCGCGTTTTACGCGCATCATACCGCGTCTTGCCTGGTAATCACGCGCATTGGAAACAGAAGAAACCTCTTTATAGCCGTTCATCGAAGGAATGTTGATTTCGATATCATAGGTACGCGCCATCGAAGCAGAGCAATCCTCTGCGGCGAGCTTAACGGTACGGAAATGGAAGCCCAAGCCCTTAACAAGATTTTCTGCGTTAGCAACGAGCTCTTCAAAGGCCTCGTCGCTCTTTTCGGGCAGCGTGTACTGTACCATTTCAACCTTATTGAATTGGTGTCCGCGTACCATTCCGCGCTCGTCGGCACGATAAGATCCCGCTTCGCGACGGAAGCAAGGGGTGTAGCTGATATACTTTTTGGGCAGGTCAGCTTCGGTCAAAATCTCGTCACGGTGCAAGGAAACCAGCGCGGTCTCGGCAGTGGGAAGCATAAAACGACGTCTTTCGTCCTCTGCGGTCTCCATCCAATAAACCTCATCCTGGAATTTGGGGAATTGACCTGCGGTCAGACCGCATTCATATCCCAACATATGCGGAACGAGCATCAACTGGTAATTATTTCCAGTATGGAAATCAATAAAGTAGTTGAGCAGAGCCCACTCAAGGCGTGCGCCAAGGCCGGAATAGATCCAAAAGCCGTTTCCGGAGAGCTTTGCGCCGCGTTTGTAGTCGATCAGCCCCAGGTCGGTGCACAAATCAACGTGGTTCTTGAACTCAAAATCGAATTTTCTGGGCTCACCATAGTAACGAAGGGGTTCGTTGTTCTCTTTTCCACCGGGGAGAAGGTCCTCGTCGGGAAGATTGGGCAAACCAAGCATAAAAGAGGTCAGTTGCGTTTCAACTTCCTTCAGTCTCTCGTCGTCTGCTTTGATTTTAGCACCAAGCTCCTTCATTTCGGCAAAAATCGGGGCCATATCCTTGCCCTCTTTTTTGTATTGAGGGATGAGCTTGTTGGTTTGGTTCTGCTTTGCTTTCAGTTGCTCAACCTCACCAATGATTGCGCGACGCTCAGCATCCAAGGAAAGGATCATTTCTATATCATTTTTTCCATCTTTTCCTTTTTTTGCCAATCCTGCAATCACTTCTTCGGGTTTTTCTTTAATATATTTGATATCTAACATGGTTCTTCTCCAAATATCTTAATCGTTTTCGGCGAAAAAGTCTCCGCCGCAAATGCTCTTGAGGAGCTCTGCAAGGTCGTCATCGTCGCTGTAAGCCAATTCAACGACCTTCTTTTTTGCTGTTTTGAGAATGCGAACGCGTCTGCCGAGAACAGAAACGGCGCGGTGCTCGAGATCGTGCATATACGCCTTTCTCTGCTTTGCTTCGTTTTGCTCAACGGTATCTACCTCTGTGGGAGTATAGTTCATCAAACGAACGGTGCGCTCGACATCGCGAACAGAAAGACCTTTTTCTACAATTTTTGCAGCTAAAGGAGCCATTTGTTCTTCATTTTCGAGTCCGAGCAGCGCGCGAGCATGACCTGCGGAAAGCTCACCGCGCTTCAAAAGCTCCAAAACCTCATCGGGAAGGTCCAACAAACGCAGGCAGTTGGTAATAGCAGAACGGCTCTTGCCTACTTGCTTTGCAACTTGCTCTTGCGTTAGACCAAAACGCTCGATAAGAGCATCGTAAGCGAATGCTTCTTCAACAGGGTTGAGGTCTTCGCGTTGTACGTTCTCAATAACGGCGATTTGAGCCGCTTTAAGGTCGTCTCCATCCAAAATAACTGCGGGAATTTCACTCAGTCCTGCCATTTTGGAAGCTCTCCAACGGCGTTCACCGGCAATAATTTCGTAGTTTCCTTCTAAAAATGCACTCTCGCGTACAATAATAGGTTGCAAAACGCCAAATTGCGCAATAGAATCGGCAAGTTGACCGAGAGCTTCGGGAGAAAATTCCTTTCTGGGCTGGTCGCTGCGGGGTTCTACTTGAGAAATGCGCAAATTGGTGGCGGCAGACGTTTTATCACTTGCTAAAATGTTATCATCAAGCAAGGAATAGAAGTCGCGCCCCAGTCCACTTCTTGATTTTGCCATTTTCTACCTCCTTAAATACGCTCTGCAAGCTCTTTTGCAATATTCAGGTACTCAACAGCGCCTTTTGAACGCTTTTCGTGGTAATAAACAGGCAAACCAAAGCTGGGAGCCTCAGAAAGCTTAACGTTTCTGGAAACAGTTGTTTCAAACAGCTTGTCCGCATAGTGCTTTCTCAATTCGCTGAGCACCTGTGCGGAAAGAATAAGACGGTTATTGTACATGGTAATCAGGATGCCGGTAACGTTCAAATCCTTATTATAATGCGATTTAATACGGCTAATGGTAAACATCAGCTGAGAAAGTCCCTCAAGTGCGAAAAATTCGCATTGCATGGGGATAACAACACCGTTTGCGGCGGTCATTGCGTTAACAGTGAGCATTCCAAGGGACGGAGGACAGTCAATAATTACATAATCGAAACCATCCAAAACGGGAGCAAGCTTGTTTTTGATAACAAATTCGCCGTTTTCAACGTCTGCAAGCTCATATTCTGCGCGTGCAAGTGTTGTGTTGGTAGGAATAATGCTCAAATTATCGAACTTTGTCTTAATCATGATGTCCTGAACGGTAGCATCTGTTGTTAAAAGGTCAAAAGCGGTCATTTTCAAGCTTTTTTTAATAATACCCAAGCCACTTGTTGCGTTTCCTTGGGGATCGAGGTCAATCATAAGAACCTTGTAACCCAAAACGCCCAGAGAAGCTGCGATGTTTACGGCAGAGGTTGTTTTACCAACGCCGCCTTTTTGGTTTGCAAAAGCAATAATTTTTCCCATAAATGTAAATCCTCTCTTTGATGTAAGTGTAAAGATGGTGTTTTTTATTATTATACCACGTTTTTTACAAAAATGCAATGTTTTTTGCAAAGAAATATCAAATTTTTTCATGTTTCACGTGAAACATAGGTCTGCCAGACAGAATGTTTCACGTGAAACAAACTTCTGAAAGGGAAAGTAAAAAGTTTCACGTGAAACACTCAATTCTGCCTTAGAAATGATGTTTCACGTGAAACTTTTATAGTGGTTTCTTTAAAATTGACGCATAGGCACGCGGATATTGTTGAGGAGGGTCTTTTTGAAGTTCAATTACGATAATACCGCGCGTTTCTGCTTGATTTTCTGCGGTAACGAGGTCTTTTTGCTCGGTTTTGGCGAATTTACCGCCCAAAACCTGGATTGCTTTGGATGCCTCTGCTAGTTCTTCGTCGTACCTGGCGCCTTTTAGTGCAATTAGATTGCCGCCAATTTTTAAATAAGGGAGACAAAGCTCGCAAAGAATATTCAAACGCGCTACCGCGCGACTTACTACAACATCAAACTTGCCGAGCTCTTTTCTGAGTTTTGTGTCCTCGGCGCGGCCGAAAATGGCATTTAGGTTGGATAATTGCAGTATTTCTGCGCTTTTTTGAACGAAATCAATCTTTTTGGCGGTACTATCAAGGGCTACAATCTTTAAATCGGGGCGCGTGATTGCTAACGGGATAGAAGGAAAACCGGGGCCGCACCCCAAATCAAGCACGCGTGCGCCTGCCGGAATGAGGTGCGCGGCTAAAAGAGAGTCAATATAGTGCTTGTCAATAATGCCGACGGGTTCTCGTATGGCGGTTAAGTTTGTGTGCGCATTTACCTCTAATAAATGCTCTGTAAACCGATAAAACTGCTGCATTTGAACCTCGTTTGGTGCAAAAATACTGTTTTTGGCGGCAGCAGAGTTAAAAACCTGCGAAAAAGTTGTAAAATCCAAGAGAATACCTCACTTCATTTCTAAATAAATCATCAAAACGGTAATATCTGCGGGATTAACACCGCTAACGCGCGCAGCTTGTCCGAGTGTTGCGGGGCGAATTGCCGAAAGCTTTTGCGCGGCTTCCAATCGCAGGCCTTTGATTTGTTTATAATCAATGTCCTCGGGAAGTCGTTTTGCTTCGAATTTCTTTTGTCTTTCAACGTCTGCGAGTTGGCGGTCGGTGTAACCCTTGTATTTTGTGTCTGTTTCGACCGAAAG
>JAZQKM010000073.1:0-7717 GCA_045542155.1 Eubacteriales bacterium | reverse complement strand
GAGACCGCCAAGAGGCGCAAATTGCCGCTTATGCGTTTTTTGGATGCTTCGTTTTTCATACAAATTCCTCCCTTCCACCTCGTTGGCAAAAAGGAGACAATACTCTGCCGCCATAGCCGAATGAAGCGGGATGCAAAATACCGACCGCAAGGGGTATTCCCTTTTCGTCCCACCGACAACTCCCCGTCCGGCAGGCACTTCGGATTGCTCCAACGCCGATATTCTTACTCTTCGTTTTAATTGTTTTCAAAAATTATTGGTTAAATTCGTCAGTTGTCTTCCACGTAATGTGGGGACATTCACCGGGAACGGTGTAGCCAACCTCATTGGGTTGCGCCCAACGCACAGCATTTGTAATGATACGTTGCACGTTTTCGTTGTGATAAGAGGGGCAAACCTCGTGACCGGGTTGGAAGTAGAATACCTTGCCCGCACCGGTTAGGAAGGTGGCACCTGCGCGCATAACGTGTCCATCCTCAAACCAACCGCAAAAGATGAGTTCATCGGGTTGGGGGATGTAAAAGGGCTCACTGTAAAGCTCCTCAAGAGGGAGAATAAAGTGATCGGGAATGCCTGCCGCAATGGGGTGCGCGGGCAAAAGCGTCCACATAATTTCTTTTTGTTCTCTACCCCAAGAAAGATTGCCCGTTGTGCCGATAATACTGCAGAAGGGCTTTGACTTGTGTGCCGAGTGCAAGGCAATAAAGCCCATTTTGCCAAGGTAAACGCGTTGGCGGATTTTGGCAACCAACTCGTCGGATACCTCGCCGTGTGCCAAATGTCCCCACCAAATCAGGACGTCGGTACTCTCAAGCACCTCATCGGGAAGTCCTTGGTCGGGGTCATCGAGCGCTGCCAAGCGCACGTTCATATCCTCGTTGACGTCAAGAAATTTCTTAATGCAAGCGTGAATGCCTTCCGGATAAATTTCCTTTACAATCGGGTTTTTCTTTTCGTGACGGAATTCATTCCAAACGGTTACGTTAATGGTTTTCATAGTCCTATCTCCTTATTTGAGTTCAACAACGGTGACACCACCGTCTCCTTCACCGTACGCTCCCAAACGGAAGCTTGCCACACGTCGGTCGTGCTTGAGGTGTTGCCAGAGCGCGTTTTTAAGTGCTCCCGTACCTTTGCCGTGAATGAGACGCACACGCCCAAAGTTGGCAATGATAGCTTCATCGAGATATTTATCAACAGCCAGCCACCCCTCGTCGCCAAGCATACCGCGCAAATCGATTTCATCGCGGAAATCGCGGTTGACCTTTGCGTGAAAATCGGATGCGTTCTTTTTTTGCTTGCCGCTGATAAGCTGCGGTTTTTCCTCAATCAGTTGCAAATTGGAAAGCTTTGTTCTCGTTTTGAGAATACCCGCTTGAACCAAGACAGAACCGCTCTTGTCGGGTGTTTCAAGAAGAACTCCCTCTTTGTCGATGTTGACGATATAGACCTTGTCACCGCATTTGAGGTCACGCGGCAGTACGTATTTTTCATCTTTCTTTTCCTCTACGGGGTCAATCTTCTCACTGCCCTCGCGAATGGCACGGCGTACCGAACGGCGCGCCTCGTCAAGCTCTTCGGTCAAGCGTTTTTCCGCCTCTGCCTTTTTGGCTTTTTCGAGTTGAGAGAAGATAAATTCGCTTGATGCACGTGCACTGTCGAGCATTTGCTGAGCCTCGCGGCGGTTGCGCTCAATTTGACGTTCCACCTCAAAGAAGCGTGTTTTAATCTCCTTTTCGGCGTTCACCTTGAGTTGCTCGTAATCACGCTTGAGCTGCATTGCCTCGTCACGTGCGCGGTCGGCTTCAAGGCGAGTGGCTTCCAGCTGCTCAATGACCTCTTCAAATCGTTGATGGTCGCGGTTGACGTTCTCCTTTGCCAAATTGATGATTTCTTCGGGAAGTCCCAATTTGGAAGAAATGGCAAACGCGTTAGATTTACCGGGTGTGCCGATCATCAGCCGATAGGTCGGCTTGAGCGTGGCAACGTCAAACTCGCAGGATGCGTTTTGCACACCCTCGGTGTCAAGAGCGAAGGTTTTGAGCTCGGTGTAGTGCGTGGTAGCCATGCAGAGCGCGCCCACGCGGCGGACAGACTCGATAATGGCAATGGCAAGTGCCGCGCCCTCTACGGGGTCTGTACCCGCTCCAAGCTCGTCAAAGAGGCACAGCGAGGTGCTGTCGACCTCTTCCATCACACGCACAATGTTGACCATGTGCGAGGAAAAGGTAGAAAGCGACTGTTCAATGCTCTGCTCGTCTCCAATGTCTACCAAAACGCGACTGAACACGCAAATGGAAGAATCGGGCTCACAAGGAATATGCAATCCCGCTTGCGTCATCAGAGCGAAAAGTCCTACGGTTTTGAGCGTTACGGTCTTACCGCCCGTATTGGGACCTGTAATAATAAGCGTATCATACTCCCCACCGATGCGAATGTTTGTGGGAACGACCTTTTTGGGGTCGATGAGGGGGTGTCTTGCGCGGCGCAATTCTACCGTTTGACCACCCGAGATACGGGGCTCGACCGCACCCATACGCAGAGAAAGCTCGGCACAGGTGAAGAGGAATGCAAGCTCTGTCAAATTCAAATAATTGAGGCGTAAGGATTCGGATGCCGCACTGATATCGGACGAAAAAGCATACAGAATACGCTCGATTTCGTGTTCCTCTTTGGAGTGTAGCATACGCAACTCATTGTTGGCATCCACCACCGCCATAGGCTCTACAAAAATGGTCGCACCCGAAGAGGACGTATCGTGAATGAGTCCCTTGAGCTCGTTTTTACATTCTGCCTTAACGGGAATAACGTAACGTCCGTTACGCATTGTAACAATATTATCTTGCAGTATCTTGGAATACGAGCCGCTGATATAGTGCTGAAGCGTCTCCTTGATGCGATTGTTGGATTCGCGAATCTTGCGGCGGATTTCCGCAAGCTCACGGCTTGCTTCATCAGCAATCATATCCTCGGAAATGATGGAGCGCGAGATGCTATCCTCAAGATGTCGGTTGGAAAGCAAACGCGAAAAAATTTCATCAAGCGTTGTTTCAAAGGTGCGGTTGGACTTGGCGTATTCGGCAACCTGTCGCGCAGAGCGCAGAAGTCTGCCGACGTCAAGGATCTCGCGCATGGAAAGAACAGCACCCTTAACAGCACGCTCGCAAGCATCGGAGACGTCGATAACCGTGCCAAAAGGCGGCATGCCCTTTGCTTCCAAGAGCCTGCGCGCATCGGTAGTGCGACGCTGTCTGCGCAAGACCTCTACGGCATCGCTCGACGGCATCAGTCTGCGTGCCATCGCCTGCGCACCCGCTGTGGGCGCACAGTCGGCAAGCATTTCGCAGATTTTATCAAATTCAAGAGTTGTGAGTGTTTTTTGTGTAAAATTCATACCTTGGTTTCCTTGTGCGTAACGGGATTACGCATCGTATGGTAAAAATTGAGTGAATCAAAGCCTCTCTCAAGGTGAGAGAGCACGTAGGTTTGCGTGGCTCGTGCAAAGTCATCTACGTCGTTTGCTTCTTCAAGACCAAAAGCAAACAATCTTTCAAGCGGAGCGGATATCACGTAGCGCATTGCCGCGCAAACGGCAGGGGTGAGCCCCACAACGGTTTCGCTCCCACGAATGTCATCATAGGACGTGTCTGTAAATTTTTTGACCTCTTTTCCCTTTTGGGAAAAACATTCGGAGCAAAGGAGTGAGCCGTTCATAATATGCAGATAAAAATGCTCGCCCACATCGCATCCACACGCCGAACAAGAACCCAAGTCGGGGGCGTAGCCCGACATTGCCATAGCGCGGAGTTCAAACGCGCCCTTGATAATCTCTTGCGGATAAAGATCCTTGGAGATAGCATATAGCGCATTGAGAAGCATACGCAGCATTTCCGGTGCGGGTTCTCCCTCGTCGGTGAGCTCGCAGGCGAGGTCGCAAAGATATGCCGCGAGATTTAGGCGGTCAATATCCATACTGAGCGCATAAAAATGCTGATAAGCAGAGCCGCCCTTGAGAATGTTAAATTCTCCCTTGCGGTAATATTCAAAATTTGCGTAGGTGTAAAGCTGACTGATGGCGGTTTGCGGACCTTTGAGAGAGTGTCCCCCCTTGGAGAGCATAGTAATCCTCCCCGCATCTGCCGTAAGCACCGACAGATAGCGGTCGTGGTCACCGTAGTCACGCACGCGCACAACAACACCGTCGATACTTTCGTGTCGCATAAGAGTTGCCTTTCTTTATTCTTCTGTATAGCCGAAATTGAGGATGCCGCGCGCGCTGTCTCTCCAATTCTCCTTGACCTTTACCCAAAGGTTGAGATAGACCTGTGCGTCAAGCAGCTTTTCCATGTCCTCACGGGCATAAGAGCCAATGCGCTTGAGCGTTTCACCGTTCTTACCGACGAGAATACCCTTGTGCGATGCCTTTTCGCAAAAGATTTCGGCGCGAATGCGCACGATGCTTCCCTCGTCGAGGTATTCCTCTACCACAATGGCAACACCGTGGGGAATTTCTTTATCGAGCGTGCGAAGGATCTTCTCACGAATAATCTCGGCAACCATTTGTCTTTGGGGCTGATCGGTAATCATATCCTCGTCGTAGAACCAATCGCCCTCACGCAGAAGCTTGGAGCACTCGTCAAGCACCTCATCTACGTATTTGCCCTTCTTTGCCGAAATCGGCACAACGGCCTCGAAATTGTGCTCTGCCGCATAGGCGGCGATTGTTTCGGCAATCTTTTCGCGGCGGTAGAGGTCGACCTTATTCAGCGCAAGAATAGCAGGCGTTCCCGATTTTTTGAGGTAAGCCATAATGCCCTCCTCTACGTCACCGGGACGGTAGCCGGCATCGGCTACGAGAATGACTATATCGCCCTCTTGCATCGTACTGTTTGCGGTCTTGACCATGAAATCGCCCAGGCTGTTTTGCGGCTTGAAGATGCCGGGGGTATCCAGAAAGACGAATTGATCCTCGCCACGCGTTTCAATACCCGCAATGCGGTTGCGCGTGGTTTGCGGCTTGTTGGAAACGATAGCAATCTTTTCCCCCAAAATGGCGTTGAGCAGGGTGGATTTGCCCACGTTGGGGCGACCTACGATCGATATAAATCCGGTTCTTTTCATAAAATCAAAAATCCTTTTTTGTCGGTTAATTTACGGGAGATGTGAGAAACTCCTCAAGTTTATTGGCATCGCTGAGCAAATCAAGCTCCGCATGTGTATCCAAATCGATAAGGTTGACATAAAAAACGTAATCCATCGTCATATCAAAGCTGACGGAAAGATAACAGTCTCTCTCGTGCAAAACGGGAATGCGATAGCTTGCATATTTCATACCCTGCATATCGACCTCTTCGCGATAGTCGTCAAATTTTGAAAGATCTCTTTGACGCAGATCATTTCCAATTTCGGCAATATGAGCCAGTTCATCTACCGTCATTTCGGGGCGGTCCGCCTCGCGTTGTGCTTGGACGATATCTTGGATGTAGGTAATGACAAACGGTGAGAAAATAACGGCGATGCAGATAAGAAACGTAATCAATTTGACGTTGCGCGAAAAAAAGGTTTCGGTCTTTCCCGTCGGTTCGCATACTTGGGGTTCATCACCAACTCTGCCGGGGAGCTTGCTTTCTACAGCTTGCTCTTGTTGCAAAGGCTCTTCAACACGATTGTTACGTGCCATCTCTTACGCCTCCGTTTTTACACTCAGCCCCATCAAATCCATAATTTCGCTTTGACGGCGGCGCATATCTGCCTCGTCCTCTTCGCCCGTTTCGTGGTCGTAGCCCAAAAGGTGTAGCATAGAGTGCACCGTCAAGAAGGCTACCTCACGCTCAAAGCTGTGACCGTATTCCTTTGCTTGCGCATCAGCCTGCTCCAAGGAGAGCACGATGTCGCCAAGCATTCCAAGCATTTCGTCAACGGGCGGCTCTTCGCTTTCGCCCTCATAATCGAAGAGTGGGAAAGACAGCACGTCCGTCTTTTTGTCGATGCCGCGGAACTTTTTGTTCAGGTCGCGGATCTCATCGTTATCCACAAAGGAAACCGAGACCTCGCAGGGATTGCCGTATTGCTCGTAATCAAGCGCGGCTTCCACTGCTTCTCTGACAAGCATTTTGAGACGGTAAGTCAAAGGAAGCTTGTCCTGATGGTTGTCAAAATAAATGCGCAAATTCATTTTTCTGTTCATAATAGACCTCACTTTGTGTTCTTGTTGTCATTTTTTTCGGCGTGCAGCCTTTGTTGAACCGCGGCACGGCGCTCCGCCTCGCGGCGCGCGAGCTCTCTATCGTATTTCTCGTATGCCTGAATAATTTTTTGTACCAAGCGATGGCGAACAACGTCACGCTCGCTGAAATAGTGAATGCCAATGTCATCAATGCCGTCAAGAATTTTGACAACCGTGGCAAGACCGCTCTTTTGTCCCTTCGGCAGGTCGGTTTGCGTCAAGTCACCCGTAACGACCGCCTTGGAGTTGAAGCCAAGACGGGTAAGAAACATCTTCATCTGCTCGGGAGTTGCATTTTGCGCCTCATCGAGAATGATAAAGGAGTCATCGAGCGTGCGACCTCTCATATAAGCGAGGGGTGCAATTTCAATGGTTCCCTTCTCCTGCAAGCGTTGATAGGTCTCGGCGCCGAGCATCTCGTATAGAGCATCGTAAAGAGGACGCAGATAAGGGTCGATTTTGCTTTGCAGGTCCCCCGGCAAAAAGCCGAGCTTTTCGCCCGCTTCGATGGCGGGACGTGTAAGGATAATACGCGTTACTTGTTTTTCCCTGAGCGCCTTGACAGCCATTGCAACCGCCAAAAAGGTCTTACCCGTTCCCGCAGGGCCAACGCCCAACACAATGGTGTTTTTGCGAATGGAATCGATATATTGCTGTTGACCGAGCGTTTTTGCCTTAATAGGCTTGCCACGCGTAGTAATGCAAATGCATGCATCTCCAAGGGCGGCAAGCTCCTTTGCCTGCCCTCCCGCAATCATATCAATGGCGTACTGCAAAGATTGCTCGGTGATAACCTCGGTTTTAGAGGAAAGCTCGTGCAGATATGCCACACAATCGGCGGCTGCATTCAGCATTTCCATATCTTCGCCCTCGATAATGATCGAGTCTCCCGACTCGGTCTCGCGGTTGCGGAGCGTGACGCCAAACTGTTTTTCGATGCGGTGTGCGTTGCTATCGCAGTTGCCAAAAATTTTGGCAGTTGCATCCGGGTGTTCCATACGGATAATCTTACGGTTCATAAAATTCCTTTCGAAGCTTATTGGGCAATTTCAAATTCCTGCACAAGAGCAATATCCTCGATGCAGGTTAATGTACACACAAGGGTAACGGAGCTTTCCCCCACCTCGGTAACGATTTCTTTTTGTAAAAGACGGACCTCGTCCGAAAAAGATGCCAACTCGCGGGCAAGCTCTGCATAACAAAGCTCCAAGGCTTCCTCAGCACTGCGCTCGCGCGCTTCAAGGTGATACGGATGCACCTCGGTGCGAGAAAGCGACACGGGCAGTCGATTGTTACCAAGCCGCCCTAAATTAGCATTATATTTTATTATATCACATAATATATTCGAATTTCCACTATTTTTGAAAAATTTATGCGAAAAATTGAAAAAACGGAGTTCTACTTCCTGCAAATAAGCATCATCGTATACTTTTTCCTCGAAAGAAAGCGGAATTTCGACCTTGAAAATGCGCTCCGTGCGCGCCATCACGC
>JAZQKM010000072.1:0-2433 GCA_045542155.1 Eubacteriales bacterium | reverse complement strand
CCTTTTGCAAATCTTCCCTTGGCTCTATGCCAATGGATCGGAGATAAACTTCTCCTGCGGTATCCCAAATGAACATAGAATCGAAAAGTGTTCCGTCAAAATCGAAGATGGCTCCCTTTAGCATAAGCCAAGCTCCTGCGCTCTTGCTTTCAGTTCCTCTGCCGCCGTTTTGGGATTCTCTGCTTTCATAATGGCAGATACCACACAAATTCCGGCAATGGGTATATCTGCAAGAATATCAATATTGTCCTTGTTCAGACCACCGATGGCATTTGCAGGAATCGGAACAGCATTACAGATATCCCGAAGTGTATCGGTAGAAGTCAAAACGGTCTTTACTTTGGTTGTGGTGGGATAGATTGCACCCACACCAAGATAATCAGCTCCTTGGTTATAAGCTTCTTTTGCCCAAGGAACGGTTTTTGCTGTTGACCTACAATCTTGTCATCACCCATCAGTTTCCTTGCTATGGCAACGGGCATATCCTCCGCTCCCACATGAACACCTTCTGCATCGATGGCAAGAGCAATATCCACACGGTCGTCTATGATTAGCGGCACGTTGTAACGCTTTGCGATGGCGTGTACCTTCTCGGCAATCTGAATATACTCCCGTGTACTCCTATTCTTCTCACGAAGCTGAAGAATGGTTACACCGCCTTTAAGGGCCTGTTCCACGCGATAGAGAAATTCATCCTCCGAGTAGTTCGTGCTATCGGTTATAAAATATAAACTTGTATCAAACTTTTTCATTTTCTTACCTCACACATACAAATAGTCATTCAAAACCGGTTGCAGGCCTTCCTCTGCAATGTCATTATACATTTTATCAAGACTGCGGTCATCGTCAATCTCAAACTGCTCGTCGCCCTGCACTTCATCCGTCTCTTTGCCCGTATATTTGCTTTCGTGGTCACCGATACCTGTAGAAACACCTGCAGAAACCTTAGTTGCTGCAATCTTCACGATACCATTACGGAACGCAGCACTCTCACGGGAAGATACAGTAATGCCAACATATGGCAAAAAAATACGGTAAGCGCAAAGAACCTGACAAAGCTGCTTTTCGTGAACATCCAAAGGATTTATCTTATCATTATTAATGATCGGTCTAAGTCTTGGACAAGACAAAGACATTTCAGCGTGTGGATATTTCCTCTGCAAGTAATAGACGTGCAAAGCACTTGCCAAAGCATCCTTACGAAAGTCTGACAGTCCAAGCAGAGCCGAAAACGCAACACCACGCATTCCGCCACGAAGTGCACGTTCCTGTGCATCAAAGCGGTACGGCCATACACGCTTGTGTCCGAACAGGTGAAGCTGTTCGTACTTATCAGTGTCGTATGTCTCTTGAAATACAGTTACATAGTCCGCGCCACATTCGTGGAGGTACTTGTATTCGTCTGTATTAACAGGATAAATTTCCAGTCCGACCATACGGAAATATTTGCGTGCCAATTTGCAAGCCTCGCCGATATATTTCACATCGCTCTTGCCTCTGCTCTCTCCGGTGAGAATTAAGATTTCCTCCATGCCGCTGTCGGCAATAACTTTCATCTCTTTTTCAATCTGTTCCATGCCGAGCTTCATGCGCTTTATATGATTATAGCAGTTAAAACCACAGTATACACAGTAATTCTCGCAGTAATTCGCTATGTAAAGAGGTGTGAAAAGATAGACGGTGTTTCCGAAGTGCTTGCTTGTTTCCAGTCTTGCACGCTGTGCCATTTGTTCAAGAAAAGGTTCTGCAGCAGGAGAAAGAAGCGCTTTGAAATCCTCTACCGTGCATATATCGTGTTCCAAAGCCGCCTTTACGTCAGCTGCGATGTATTTTGAATAGTCATAGGAATTCATCTGTGCCATAACGCTTGCACATACATCAGACTCGATTACTTCCATACCCGGCAGATATTCCATATGGTTCTTTCGGGAGGAAGGATCGGTTTCAAGACGATGTTTTTTAGCAAGTACTTCCGACGACAAATGCACCGAATCTACAAAAAATTGATTTTCCATTGGCTTACCTCTTAATCACGCAAAAAACCAGTCAAAGGATCGGATGCTGATGCACCACGTGTAAGCACTCTGCCAAGACCGGAAAGGTATGCCTTACGACCGGCTTCGATGGCATTTTTAAAAGCGGAAGCCATCATTGGAAGGTTGCCGGCGGTTGCAAGTGCGGTATTTGCCATAATAGCGGCGGCCCCCATTTCCATCGCTTCGCAAGCTTGTGAAGGTCTGCCGATACCGGCATCTACAATGACAGGTAGGTCAATCTCATCAATCAGAATCCGGATAAATTCCCTTGTTGCAAGACCTTTGTTAGAACCAATCGGAGAAGCCAAAGGCATTACAGAAGCTGCTCCGGCATTGACGAGATCTCTTGCAACATTCAAGTCGGGGTACATATACGGCATAACTACAAAACCCTCTT
>JAZQKM010000071.1:0-2159 GCA_045542155.1 Eubacteriales bacterium | reverse complement strand
TCACATTTTTCAAAAAAATGTTTGATATAGGGCTTTTCATACGTCGTTTTTTGTGGTATAATATGTATTTGGTATGTTTTTTAATAATTCTGGATGAATATGGAGAATTTGAAAAGTGATCAGAGAAGATTTGAGAAACGTAGCGATCATCGCGCACGTTGACCACGGTAAAACGACATTGGTAGACGGTCTTTTGAAGCAAGGCGGTATCTACCGCGAAAACCAAGAGACCGTTGTTCGCGTTATGGACTCGGGCGACCTTGAAAAAGAGCGCGGCATTACCATTTTGGCAAAGAACACCGCCGTTCACTACAAGGATATTAAAATCAACATCATCGATACCCCCGGCCACGCCGACTTTGGTGGCGAGGTTGAGCGTATTCTCAAGATGGTAAACGGTGTTATCCTTTTGGTTGATGCTGCCGAGGGCCCTATGCCGCAAACCCGTTTCGTTTTGCAAAAGGCACTGGAACTCAATCATCGCGTTATTGTTTGCATCAACAAAATAGACAAGCCCGACGCACGTCTTGGTGAGGTTGAAGATGAAATTCTTGAGCTCCTCATGGATCTCGGTGCAAACGACGAACAGCTCGACAGCCCGATGATGTACTGCTCGGGCAGAGCGGGTACCGCTACCGAGGATCCCCTCGAAGAGGGCGTTGACCTGACACCTCTGTTCGAGAAGATTGTAAATTATATGCCTGCTCCCGAGGGAGACGAAACAGGTGACCTTCAGCTGCTCGTTTCCTCTATCGACTACAACGATTACGTAGGACGCATCGGTATTGGCCGCATTGAGCGCGGCAACATTCGCGTAGGGCAAGAGGTTGCAATCTGCAACTATCACACCCCCGGTGCTATTAAAAAGACCAAGGTCGTATCTCTGTACCAAATCGACGGTCTTGTTCGTCAACCCGTAGAGAAAGCCACCGTTGGCGACATTGTATGCTTCTCGGGTGCGGGCGACATCACCATTGGTGACACACTGACTACCGTTGCCAAGCCCGAGCCGTTGGAGTTTGTTAAGGTCTCCGAGCCTACCATGGAAATGACCTTTATGGTCAACAATAGCCCCTTGGCAGGCAAAGAGGGCAAGTTTGTTACCTCGCGTCAGCTGCGCGACAGACTTTACCGCGAGCTGCTCAAGGACGTTTCTCTTCGCGTTTCCGACGGTGACACCACCGATGAGTTCCGCGTTGCGGGCAGAGGTGAAATGCACCTCTCCATTCTTTTGGAAACCAAGCGCCGCGAGGGCTTTGAGCTTGCTTGCTCCAACCCCCGTGTGCTTTACAAGGAAATTGACGGTCAAAAGTGTGAGCCTATGGAGCGCGTTACTCTTGACGTTCCTATGGATTATGTTGGCGTTGTTGTTGAAAAGCTCTCCCAACGCAAGGGCGATCTGCTTTCGATGAACCCTGTGGGAAGCCGCACACGTATCGAATATTCTATTCCGTCTCGTTGTCTGTTTGGCTACCGTTCCGAGTTCCTCACCGCCACCCACGGTGAAGGTGTTATCAACACCATCTTCGACGGCTACGCACCTTATCGCGGAGAGATCACCATGAAGTTCACAGGCTCTCTCATCGCATCCGAGGCGGGCGAGACCACACGTTACGGTCTTTACAACACGCAAGAGCGCGGACAGCTCTTTGTCGGTCCGCAAACGCAGGTTTATGAGGGCATGATCGTTGGTGAAAACCCGAAAAACGATGACATTGCCGTCAATCCCTGCAAAAAGAAGCAGCTCACCGCTATTCGTTCCGCGGGTGCGGATGAAAAGCTCCTTCTCACGCCTGCCAAGATTTTTACACTCGAAGAAGCAATCGAATATATCACCGATGATGACCTCATCGAGGTCACACCCAAGTCCATTCGTCTGCGCAAAAAGATCCTCAATACCGAACTCCGTATGAAGGAAATGATGCGCCGCCGCCGAGAGCTTGAGGCACAGAAAAAGTGATTTTTTTGAAGAATTGCGGGGGAACCTTTTTCGCGAAAAGGTTCCCCCGCACCCCTTCCAAAAACTTTTGCACAAAATTTATCGAAAAGAAATTTCAAAGAAACGGATAGACGTGAGGCGCGCCTTACGGTCAATATAAAACATAATTGTAGGGGCGATTCACGAATCGCCGAAAAAAATCATCAAATACAGCATACAG
>JAZQKM010000070.1:0-12985 GCA_045542155.1 Eubacteriales bacterium | reverse complement strand
AAAGTTTTTGGGAAGGGGTGCGGTGGGGCTCCCCAAATATTTTGCGATGCTATTCAACTTTCTTAGCGCGCGGGGTCTTGGTGGTGCCCACGCGCTCGCGAGAGCAAAAGCAAGTCTTTGCGACTTGCGCCATCCGTCCGTATGTGAACTGACAAATACAGTTAGATACTTGTTGTGTGAGCGTTCTTGAAAGGGGTGTGGGGGAAACTTCTTGCAAGAAGTTTTCCCCACGTAACCGCTTCCTATTAAAATACAGGATATCCTGCTTTGGTGTGAGCTTCTACGAGGTCGTTGCACATTGCTACGATCTCATCGGTAGAGAGCTGTGCGCCGGTGTGCGGATCCATCATAGCCGCCTGATAGAGATGCTCGATCTTGCCCGTGCGAGCCGCCTCGATGGTGAGGAGCTGCGGATAGATGTTTGAGCAGTTCATGGCAGCGAGTTGCAGAGGCAGATCGCCAACGTAAGTGGGCGTCACACCGTTGTTGTCAACAAGGCAGGGAACCTCAACACAAGCCTCGCGGGGCAGGTTAGAGATGCAACCGTTGTTGAGCACGTTGCCACCAATTTTTAAGGGTGTGTTCGTCCAAATCGCTTCCATAATGCGAGATGCATACTCGTGCGAGCGTGTATGCTGAATGTTGCCGCCGTTCATAATTTCCTCTTTTTGTTTTTGCCAATTGGCAATTTGGTTGATGCAACGGCGCGGATATTCGTCAAGCGGAATATTGAATTTTTCAATCAGGTCATCGCGTCCTGCTTTGATATAGAAAGGGTTGTACTCGGCATTGTGCTCGCTGCTTTCGGTGCAGTAGTAGCCGAGCTTTTCAATGTAGTCAAAGCGAACCATATCCCAGTGTTTTTGGGTCGCGTTCTTTTCTTTTGCGCGACGTTTGATCTCGGGGTAGAGGTCGTTGCCGTCCTTATCGAAAATTTCAAGCAGCCAAGCCATATGGTTAATGCCTGCAATTTTGGTTTGCACCGTGGTGGGATCGATATCAAATCCAAGAATATCGAGAAGAACGGGCGCACAGACTTGAACACTGTGGCAAAGACCAACCGTTTTCACCTTTGTGTAGCGTTGCATATACCCCGAAAGAATTGCCATGGGATTGGTGTAGTTGAGGAACCAAGCGTTGGGGCATACCTCTTCAATATCCTCGGCAAAGCCCTTCATTACGTGAATGGTGCGCAAACCGCGCATAATGCCGCCAATGCCGAGCGTATCGCCAATGGTTTGGCGAAGACCGTACTTTTTAGGAACTTCAAAGTCAATAATCGTGCAGGGGTCATAGAGACCGACCTGAATGGCATTGACAACAAAATCGGCACCGCGAAGCGCGTCTTTGCGCTGAGGAATGCCCAAATACTTCTTAATTGTTGCGCGACCTTCGTTGATGGTCTTATTCATCGCATCGATGACAAGAAAAGACTCATCCAAACGGACGGGGTCAATGTCGTAAAGTGCGATTTCAACGTCGTGGAACGACGGGCAGAGCATTGTGTCGCCAAGCACGTTTTTTGAGAATACGGTGCTTCCTGCACCCATAAATGTAACCTTCATTTTGCTTTTCCTTTCAAAAGATAGATGTATTTTCAAAAACTCTATAATTACTGATATTATTATAGCGTATATTTTTTCAAAAAGCCATTGCAAAATGTAACTAAAATATGGTATAATGTAACTAATTTGAGGGGGTGAGTGTAAATGAGAGATATCGCATTGGTCAATCGCGGATTTTCTGACCTCAATCCGCTGGTTTTGGGTGAGGAACAATGTAGGCAGCATCACCGCTACGGTCCTGCTGTCAGACAGTATACCTTGATCCATTTTGTTGTCAGCGGCAATGGCGTTCTTGAAAAAGGTGGCATCAAATATTCTGTATGTGCTGGTCAGGCATTTATTATTTTGCCGGGGGAAATCACCACCTATTACACGGGAGATGACCCTTGGAAATATCAATGGATAGGCTTTGACGGAAATTTAAGTGAGCATTTTGCGAATCTTTCTCCCGTGGTAAACTTTTCACACAACTGGGCAAGTGAAATGCTGGAAGCGGCAGAGAGCGATAGTATGCTGGAATACAAGGTAGCGTCATTGTTGTTTGGAATGTATGCGGAATTTTTTGCTTCACAAAGGCATAGCAGTCATTATATCAGGCGTGTAAAAAACTATATTCAAACAATGTATATGCACCCATTACGCGTGGAAAGTATAGCCAAAATGGTCAATCTTGATCGACGCTATCTTTCGCGCGTGTTCAAGGAGCGTGTGGGATGCTCCATCCAAGAGTACATTATTGAAGTGCGTATGGAACAAGCAAAGCTGTATCTTGAAAACGGCACGACGGTTGCACAAGCGGCACGTCTTTGCGGCTACGACGATGTATGTAACTTTTCCAAAATGTTCAAGCGTCATTTTAGTGTTACACCTTGTGATTGGGGAAAGAAAATAAGATAAAGACAAGGGCGCGGATATCCGCGCCCTTGAAAAATATAGTTATATGAGATTAATTTGCAGAATCTGCCTTAAAGGATTGAGCAATGTACTTATCGTATTGTTCACCGCTGATCAAACCGGAATCGTGAAGCTTCTTAAAGTAAGCGAGCTTGCCTTGCAGAGTGGGGTTTGTTAACATAGGAGAAGCCATAACGGTAAGGCTTTGGGTGGGAGTAGTAGCGGTATCAGATGCAGCAGCTGCGTTGATTTGGGTGAAGAGCACGTCGTAGATTTCCTTTTTGTTCTTCAAGCCTGCGAACTTAAACTTAACGTGAGGAACCGTAACGAGAACGCTGGAGGCGCCGGTATCAATGTTTTGAATGGAATTGATATCGATGTTAACAACCTTGCGGCCCTTCTTATAGGTGAGAGTGCTAGCGGTAACGGTAAGGGTACGCTTGCGGGGAAGAATGATTGCCAAAAGAATGAGAACCAGAGCAGCGATGCAAGCAATCATCAAGGGGGTATTATAGTGGAAGCAATAGTTGAGGAGTCCATCACACTTGTGATCGATGCACTTGGGTGCATTGTAGAATTCAAAAGCGATGTAAGCGACAAGCGCTGCTACTGCAAGGATAGCGGCAATAACAACCAGCCAAGGGAAAACTCTCTTTTTGTAGATGCCTTTCGCCAAAAATTGGGGTTCTGCTGCTTTTACTTTTTTCTTGTTTTTCATAAAAGGTTTCCTCCAAATAATTTTAATACAATTATAGTATAACTCTATTTGTCTGACTTGTCAAGGGGAAAAAGGAAAACATTTCAAAAAAAAGGGAACGTTGGTTGTTAATTCTGTTTTTGCACGCTCTTGTACTCATCGTAATAGCGATAGTAAGGGCAGGACTGATGCTTTTGCGTCAAAAAGCGCACCATCTCATCTTCATCTAAGTTCATTTGGCAAGAGTAGGTGTCCCAATCTTCGTCATAGTCGTAGAATACGCAGTCCTCACAGCTCGACTCGCGTTTTTTTGTTGTTTGTTCCATTTGAATGCTCCATTCTGTCGCTCTTTTTTCTTTATTGTAGCACTTTTTTCGTCTTTTGTCAATTTATATAGCAAAAATATGAAAAAAATCCATTGACATTTATGCAAAAGAATGATATACTGAATGCATCAATAAAAGCATATTTTATGTGATGATCAAAGGATAGAGGCGCGGAATTTATGAGTCGTGCGGAAAAATTCTCGGAAAAAGGGAACGCACAAAAGGAAATTCTGCCGAAGCAAATCGAATTTTTTCCGTCGGTTTCGCTGGGGGATGCGGAAATACCGTATTCACTGTCACGCAAGTGGAGAACTATCAATGAAACGTCGGAGAAAATCCATATCGTTTTGTTGCGTAGCACTCTGCTACGCTTTTTCTTTTTTCTTGCATGAATAGCTCTAAAAAGAAAGGAAAAAAACTTATGTCAAAAGTACAAAAAATCATTTTGGCAGCAGCGGCTCTTGTTATTATCGTTATGTTAGTCATTGCCGGCGTTACCGGCGGTGCTATGAACGAAGTAGCTTGTATTGACTGTCACTCCACCGGTTTGGTTGGTGACGAAGCTTGTGAGACCTGCGGCGGTACAGCACAGGTTCGCGGCAACTTCTGGGCACTTGTTCCTCCCATCATCGCAATCGGACTTGCACTGATTACCAAAGAGGTGTATAGCTCACTCTTTATCGGTATTGTTTCCGGCGCATTGCTTTACACCAACTTTAACCCCATTACCACCGTTGATGCTGCCCTTACCGAGGCACTTATTCCTGCGGTCAGTGATACGGCAGGCATTTTCATCTTCTTAGTTGAACTTGGCATTTTGGTTGCTATGATCAACAGGGCGGGCGGTTCTGCTGCATTTGGTAAGTGGGCACAAACCCACATCAAAACACGCGTAGGTGCAATTCTTGCCACCTTTGTTCTTGGTGTCCTGATTTTCATTGATGACTATTTCAACTGCCTTACAGTCGGTTCTGTTATGCGTCCCGTAACCGATGCCCACAAGGTTTCCCGTGCAAAGTTGGCATACATAATTGATGCTACTGCGGCACCCATTTGTATGATCGCGCCCATTTCCAGTTGGGCAGCAGCTGTTTCCCAGTACGCTGAGGACGGTAAGGGATTGGACCTCTTCATTTCTGCTATTCCGTTTAACTTCTATTCTCTCTTAACCTTTGTCTTTATTATTGGTCTTGCAGTTTTGGGCTTTGACTATGGTTCTATGAGAATCCATGAGTTCAATGCCGTCAATAACGGTGACCTCTATACGTCGGGAGAGAGAGCAGAGTCTCAACCTGTTACTCCTTCCGCAAAGGGAAAGATCATCGATTTGATTTTCCCGATTGCTGTACTGATTGTTGTTTGCGTATTTGCACTTGTTTACAATGGCGGTATTCTTGACGGTGAAGATTTCATCACTGCTTTCTCTAACACAGATGCAACCGTAGCCCTTCCTTGGGGCGGTATGATTACGTTGGTTATCTCCATGATCTACTATGCTTTCCGCAAGTCGATGTCTCTCAAGGAAATGATGGATGCGATTCCTTCCGGCTTTATCGCAATGGTACCCGCAATCCTCATTCTCACCTTTGCAACCGCACTCAAGAACATCACCTCGCTTATGGGTGCTAAATACTTCGTAGCAGACTTGATGAACAGCGCAGCTGCAGGACTTAACCTCTTCTTACCCGCAATCATCTTCTTGGTTGCTTGCGTATTGGCATTTGCAACGGGTACATCTTGGGGAACCTTTGGTATCCTTATTCCGATCGTTACGTATATGTTCAATGCAGGCGATCCCATTCTTATCATCAGTATGTCCGCGTGCCTTGCAGGCGCGGTTTGCGGTGACCACTGCTCGCCCATTTCGGATACGACCATTATGTCCTCCGCAGGAGCCGAGTGCAACCATATCAATCACGTTTCCACGCAAATGCCTTATGCTATCACGGTTGCAGGCATCTCCTTTGTAATGTTCATCCTTGCAGGATTTATTCAAAACGCGTGGATCTGCCTGCCTATCGGTATCGTTCTTACCATTGGTACTTTGTTTGTTATCAAGGCGATTGTTAGCAAAACAGCAGCAGCAAACTAAAAATAATAAAACAAGCCCTGCGTGCCGAGCACGCAGGGCTTGTTTTCATTTTATACCATCTCTTCAATATGATAGATGTAATCAAGCGAGCGCAAAGCCTCAATAATTTGGCTGTGCGTTTTGTATTTTTTCAATTCTTGGCTACTAATCGAAATCGAAATGGAATATACGCTCAGTCCCGAATGTTGGTAAGCAGTGTTCATTTCAATGTCGTCAATTTTCATTCCAAGCTCGCGGATGGTGGTAACGAAGTTTTGCAGATACGCAATGTTTTTCAGTTCCAAATGTACCTCAAAGTGGTTGGAACGGTTTTTAAAGTAACGCTCCAGGCGAGGGAAGACCGAAAGTGTGCAAATAAAAGCGATGTAAGAGACAAGTGTAACGGTGTAGAAGCCTGCGCCGATGCAAAGGCCGAGAACGGCACTCGCCCAAAGAGCAACCGAGGTGGTAAGTCCTTTGATTTGGCTACGGGAACTGTACAGAATGGAATTTACGGTGATGATTGCAACCGAGATGATGCTTGCCGCCGAAAGCAGGTAAAGACCGCTTTTCGCACTTTCCAAAAGGTAGAGGTCGAGCAACATTGCAATGGTGGTGGTAAGTGAAACAACCATAAAGGTGCGTAATCCTGCGGCGTGACGCTTTGTGGAACGCTCAAAACCGAGATAAGCAGAGAGCAAGAGGGAAAGCGCAATCCGTAAGATGATGGAAAAAGCATTAAGCTCGGTTGCCCAAGCACCAAGCAAGTTGGCAATAGGATCTATCATAACAATTCTCCTTTACTTTTTATTACTGTGTAGGTGTCGCATCATGGGACGCGTGGCTGCATAATGTTCCTCTGCCGCCTCATCAAAGGCCTCCTCATTTTCTGCATCGAGAGGGGCGGGAGGAATTGTTTCTTGAATTTTTTGAATACGCTCTATCAAAAGTTGAACCTCTGTGCGAGGTTTGTCGGTAGGAGTGAGTTCTTCTTCGGGAACCAAGTCCTCAAGCTTGTCGGAATACGCACCCGAATAGTAAAGCGAAAGCTTTGCACAAGCAGGGCCAACGATTTCATACAGAATAGCGGATGCTAAAATAACGGTTTCAAGTGCGATACCGATTTCACCGCCAAGCGCGCGCGCGCCCATGGCGGCTAAAGGAATTGCAACACCGGCCTGTGGAATAAGTGCCAATCCCAACAAATTACGTACGCGTTTTTCTTTTCCCGCAAGCATCGAGCCGACAAAGGCACCCACATATTTACCAAGAATTCGTACTCCAAAGTATAAAAGTCCTACCACAATTAGGGGTAAGGCACCAATCGAACCGACCGAAGAGAAGAGCGTATCCAAACGGAAATTAACGCTGGAGCGCACGAAGAATAGGAGTAGGATGGGGGGGCTGAAGTAGTTGAGCTGCTTAAACAGCTTGTCGTCTCCTGAAATGTTGATATAAACGGTACCCATCGACATACAGCCCAGGAGAGGAGAAATGTCGAAAAGTGCGCAAATGCCGCAAAATGCAAAGAGAAGCGCAATAGAAATGATCAAACGGTTATCGGTCGAACGCTTTTTAGGCATTAAAACCTTCATAAAGACACCAAATATGCCGCCCAGAACCAAGACGCCGAGGTTAGAGAGCAAAGGCATTACAATGTTGTTGGTTGAAATGCTTTCTCCCGAGCCGAGAGAAATCGCCACCGAAATTGCAATTCCGTAAGCCAAAAGAGCTACAATGTTGTCAAGTGCAACCACTTGCAAAAGGGTGTTGACAAAGTCGCCCTTGGCTCCCGTTTGACGAATGGTCATCATCGTCGAAGCGGGTGCGGTAGCGGCCGCGAGTGCCGCAAGAACGATTGAAAAACCAAGCTGTAAACGAAGAATAAAAAAAGAAAGAACAAAAATGACAATTGAAGCTACGCCTGCTTCCAATAGAGTAATGAGAAGTACGCGCGGACCGTTCTTTTTGAGAATGGAAACTTTGAAAAACTCACCTGTTGTAAAGGAGATAAGAGCCAATGCAATATCCGAAAGGAAATCCATTCCTTGAACCACGTTTGATGGGATGAGGTCAAGGCAATAAGGGCCAATCAAAATACCTGCCAAAATATAAGCCGTTACGTTGGGCAGCTTCATAAGCTTTGTAATTCGCGTCATTGCAAAGCCGAAAAAGAGCATACAGGCAATGGAAATAATGACCGTTGCCACAGGGGGCATTTGTGCTAACAATTCGTGCAGCTTATCCAGCATTTTCTGTCTCCTTTCTATAAGATGGACATCTATTATATCATAATATGAAGAAAATGTCAATATTTCCACAAAAAAAGGCTGTTAAAACAGCCTTTTTGTCATTATTTATCCAGCCAGGGGAATTCTTCGGCAATTTTGCGCATCTTCGTAATGACCTCACGCGGCTTTTTGGCTCCAAAGATGGAGGAACCTGCAACAATGATGTTAGCACCCGCTTCGGTGGCGAGATGTACGTTTTCGGTCTTAATACCGCCGTCTACTTGAACGTCAAGCTTAAGTCCCATATTTTGCGCATAACGACGAACGGTGCGCACTTTTTCCAAGGTTTCGGGGATGAGTGCCTGACCGCCAAAGCCGGGAACGACCGTCATAATAAGAGCCATATCGATTTTGGAAAGATAGGGCAAAAGGCGTTCTACGGGAGTTGCGGGAGAAATTGCTACACCGCAACGCATTTCTCGGCGTTTGATTTCTGCCAAGGTAGCGTCAAGATCTTGGCAAGCTTCCAGGTGAACGGTAATAATATCCGCACCGGCTTTTACAAAGTCTTTGATGTAACGAATAGGCTCGTTTATCATCAAATGCACATCAAAGATGAGATTGCTGTGCGGACGCAAGGCGGCAATCACAGGTGCACCAAAGCTGATGTTTGGCACAAAAGCACCGTCCATCACATCTAAGTGGAGATAATTGGCACCTGCATCGGCCATTTGCTTGATTTCCGATTGCAAATTGGCGAAATCAGCCGCCAACAAAGAGGGCGCAATGTAAATCATAAACAATCCTTTCTTGCAAAGTTGCAAAGTGCGTGTAGAATTTTGTCAAAATAAGGAGTGATAGCATAAAATACTATCAAGGATACGTATCACGCGCACGGACAGGAAGGAGAAAACATAGGAAGTTCGGGTTTATCTTCCGTTGTGACGGATACTTTTTCAGTCGCGGAAAAGGAGACAGACGGCGTGTGCCGCAATGCCAAGACCCTCACCGGTAAATCCGAGATGCTCCTCGGTAGTAGCTTTTACGCTAACGGCATCGAGAGGAAGAGCAAGCACAGTGGCAATATTCTCTCGCATTACTTGAATGTAGGGAGAAAGACGCGGTGCCTGTGCTACAACGGTTGCATCGATGTTGCCGATCTGCCATCCTTTTTCGCGTATCAGCTCGGCCGTGCGAGAAAGCAGCAAGCGGCTGTCAATGCCGGCATATTGTGGGTCACTGTCGGGAAAGTGCTTTCCAATGTCACCAAGAGCAAGTGCACCTAGCAGGGCATCGCAAACGGCGTGCAAAAGAACGTCGGCATCCGAGTGACCAAGAAGTCCTTTTTCAAATGGAACGGAAACACCGCCCAAAATCAAATCTCTTTCTGGGACAAGCCGATGCACGTCATAGCCGTGACCTATGCGAAGATTGCACATCACGCCTGCTTGTAACGGTTGCGGTAGTTGATAACTGCCTCGGCGAAGGGAATATCCTCAACGGTTGTAATCTTGATATTACCAATACCGCATTCAATCAGATGTACGCGATATCCAAGCTTTTCTACAAGGGTAGCATCATCGGTTGCAGCAAATTCTTCATCCTGCGCCTTGAGCATAGCGGCCTTATAGAGGGAGGCGTTGAATACCTGAGGCGTTTGCATTTCCCAAAGGTTGTCGCGTGCAACGGTTTCGGTAGTGTTGTTCAAAACGGTTGCACGTTTCACGGTATCGGTTACCTTGTGTGCAGCACAAGCAGCCATTTGGCGGTAAGCACTCAGGCAAACCTTGGTGATTTGCGTGGGAGTTGTCAGGCAACGTGCACCGTCTGCAATAGCAATGAATTTCACCTTATCACTCAGCTTTTCAACACCGTTTTTGGCAGATTCCTGACGGGTAGCACCGCCGTTTGCCATTTGGGTGAGCTTGGTAATGCCGTACTTTTGCTTCAGTTCTTGAATTTTTGTAAAATCCTCGGGCTTTGCAACTACAACGATCTCACGAATGAGAGGGCACTTTTGATATGCAATCAGGGTGTGTGCCAATACGGGAATACCGTTGATGCGGTAAAAGAGCTTATTAACGACTCCCATACGCTTAGAATCACCAGCCGCGAGAATGATGGCGGCTGTAGAGGAATCGGGAAGATACTTGTGTACAGTTTCTACAATTTGTTGCAACTTACTCATGGAGAAGTTCCGTCCTTTCAAATCAAATTACAATATTGAAAAGAATCAAGCGTTTGATTCAGAGGCTTCGATTTCGGTAATCATATCCACGCGGCGCTGATGCTTGCCGCCTTCAAATTCGGCGTCGATGAATGCATCAACAAGGTCGAGAGCGAGTCCCATACCAACCACACGCTCACCAAAGCAGAGAACGTTGGCATCGTTGTGTACGCGTGTCAGTCGTGCGCTAAAGGTATCGGAGCAAGCGGCGGCGCGAATACCGCGGTGCTTGTTTGCAGCCATCGACATACCAATGCCTGTGCCGCAAATAAGAATGCCGAGCTTGGTAGTTCCGTTTTGAATATTTTTGCAAAGCTCGTGTGCAATTTTGGGGTAGTCACAACTGTCGGTCGAGTGTGTGCCAACATCGAGAACCTCATAACCGCGTTCCTCAAGATGAGCAATCACGATTTTTTTGAGTCCAAAACCCGCGTGGTCACACCCAACGGTGATTTTCTTGTTGTTCATCATAGTAGCCTCTTTTCTATATTCCTGTATCTACACCCAAACGTTCAGCGCGTTCGCGCTCCGCTTGAGAAAGGCGCAGATAGATAGGGGACAGTGTAATGTCGGTGCAAAGCTCGCCCGACGCAAACATTCTTCTTGCCACCTGTGCCACCGCATAACCGCTTTGATGTCGGTAACGCTCCGATGTGGGAATTATCTTGTGAGTAAGAAGAGGAAGGGTGATATCATATCCGTCTCCGCACAGGCGTACGGGCTCATCAAAAACCGAAAGTCTTTGGTCGAGCTCTGTGATTGCAATGGCAGAATCGGGCATCAATCTCTCAAGCACACCGTCTTTGGCACGAAAGAGTGCCGTATAGACCTGTTGGCGTCTTGCGTTCATCACAGGGCAAATAAGCCCGTCGTAATCGCAAAGGTTGTAGGCAAGGGATTCCAAGGTGGAAACGCCCGCACAAGGTGTTTCTTTACCAAAGGCCAAGCCCTTGACGGTTGCAGCACCGATGCGAACTCCCGTAAAGGAACCGGGGCCCGCCGCCACGGCGAATAAGTCAACGTCAGAGGGGGAGAGTTCAAATTTATCGAGTAAAAACTCCACCATTGGCAACAGCGTTTGGCTGTGTGTGTTTCCGTTATTCAAAGTAAGCTCACCCAACAGATGCTCGTCCTCGCAAAGCGCGACAGAGGCAACCTTTGCGGTGCTGTCAAGTGCTAAAATTTTCACAGTGCGCCTCCTTCGAAAACGAAATGGTGATACGGCGATGGTCGGTGTTTTCGGCATCGTCTTTTTCAATGGTGACACGCACGCTTTCCTCGGGGATGAACTCGAGAATATTCTCGCTCCACTCGGTCAGGCAAAAGCCATCTCGCATAAGATAGTCGTCAAAGCCGATGGAGAGCAGGTCGTCCTCGCTCTCAATGCGGTACATATCAAAATGGAAAAGCGAGAGGGGACGTGCGCGATACTCGTTGACCAAAGAGAAGGTAGGGGAGCGCACGGCGGCGTTTGGAGCAACTACTGATGCGAACCCGCGCACAAAAGCTGTTTTACCAACGCCAAGGTCGCCGAAAAGCGCAACAAAGCGGGGAAGAGTCGCATCCTGCAAAAGCAGTTTTGCAAGCTCTGCACCGCAATGCTCGGTCTCGGCCGCGCAGTTGGTATAAACTATGCTTGTGTCTTTCATATTCAATCCTCGGTCTGTATGCGTGTGGACATAACTCTTCGATTATATTATAACACGCCATCTCCTCTTTGTAAAGGGGGTTATATCAAATTCTTTCCTATAAATAATTACTTTTTCTCGTTTTTCTTTGCATCGCGCATATCGGGAAGGCTCTGACGGGAACCGTCGGGATACTGAATAACCGTGTTCTCCAAAATTCCCGTAAAGCTTGCGCGAAATTCGGCAATGTATTCGGCACGCAGAGCCTTTTGCTCGGCGGCCTCTTCTTCACTCAGTCCTATTTCCTTGGACTTTTTAGCCAGCTCGTTAATGCGAGCGATTTTTTCTTTTTCCATAAAAGACTCCTTATATCAAATCATAAATATCGTTCCGACGTCGCAAAGCGGAAACTCTCCGCACGAGACGGCACGGTATCCGTGTTTTTGACAGAAATTATTGATTTTTTCGGCATCGGGGTGACCTAAGACATCACCGCAAAATAAGACGGTATTCATTCCGCCACGCGGAGTAAAGCTTGCGCATCCGCCAATGAAGCCGTAATCGTAACCCGAAAGGGAAACGTGACCTTCGCAAATTTGCAAAACGTCGATGCCGCAGTTTTTGGCACATTCAGCTATCGAGGTATCGGAAGTGATGAGAGCATCATTGCCGAGCGGTAAGGCAGAACATTTTGTATATCCTTGATTTAAGTGTTTCGGTTCCAATCCCAAATTCAAAAGCTCCATTGCTACTGCTTTTGTGTTACAAAGCAGATGCTTTCCAATCGGCAAAGCATTGAGAAGGACGTCGTGTGGATATGCATTTCCGTATTCTTCCTCAATATAGAGAATGGGGGCACAGTAGGTTGCGGCGATTTCTTCCAATTCGCGCGTGGCAATCTCATAATAGCTTTTTGTGCAAAGGATTGCATCGGGAGCGAAAAAGAGAAGCATATCGGGGTGCGATGCCACGGGCTCGGGCAAATTTGGATGCGGTGGCAGACGGAGAATACGGTGACCGAACCGTATCAACGCTTCCTCGGCTGCACGGGGAAAGGTGTAATTTGTAAGTGCTAACATACCAACTCCTAAAATAAAGGGCAGACACGCCGTGTCTGCCTTACTTTATTTGCACATTCAGATTAAGCCTTCTTCATGGTGCGCAGGCAACGAGAACAAACATAAATTGCTTTGCTGCCTTCCAACTTTACCTTGCGGATGTTGGGCTTCCAAGTTCTGTTGGTTTTGCGATGAGAGTGAGAAACGTTTTGACCGAACACAACGCCCTTACTGCAGATACAACATTTTGCCATTTTAGCGACCTCCTTAAGACTTGCTCTTGCCAAA
>JAZQKM010000069.1:0-7088 GCA_045542155.1 Eubacteriales bacterium | reverse complement strand
CGAACAACAACTTCTTCGGTTTTTACGTTAGTATCCATCTTATGAAATCCTCCTGTTCAAATTCATAATGCCGCTTCAATTAGAAGGGCAGATCGTCGTCGGTCTTGAGCTCCTCAAACTTAGGCGCAGATGCGGGGGAAGAGGAGTAGGACGGCGCATTGTAGGTTTCGGGGTATTGCATACCTGCAACACCGTCGGTTTTGCTGTCAACAAACATAGCTTCGTCGGCAACTACGTCAGTAGCGTAGCGCTTTTGCCCGTTTGCATCTTGCCAAGTTCTGGTTTGAATAGAACCGGTAATGCAAAGAGCAGAACCCTTGCGGAAATAGCGAGAGATGAACTCTGCAGTTTGTCTCCATGCAACAACGCTGATAAAGTCTGCCTGCTGTTGTGCAGGAGCACCGTCAGCACCCTTTGCTTGGAAACGGCGGTTTACTGCCAAAGTGAAGGAGACGACGGCAATGCCGCTGGTGGTCTGCTTCAATTCAGGGTCGGCGGTCAGTCTTCCGCAAAGAACAACCTTGTTAAGATTCAAGCTGGACATTAGATAGGCCTCCTTAAAATCAAAAATTCGGGCGCGGATTATTCTGCGTCGGTGGCAGGAGCTTCTTCTGCTACTACTTCTTCTTCAGCTACAACTTCTTCAGCAGGAGCTGTGGTAGCCTTAGCAACAGGCTCGTAGTCGAGCTTAATTACCATGATGCGCATAACAGATTCGTCAATGTTCATCAAACGTTGAAGTTCTTGAGGGAAATCGCTTTCGCTCTTGAAAGTAGCTACGGCGTAGTAACCCTCGGACATATCGTTAATCAGATATGCAAGACGGCGCTTACCCCATTCATCAATCTGAATGAGCTCTGCGTTGTCAGAGATCAGATTGGTGAACTTGCTCACGGTAGCTTTAGCGGCTTCTTCGCCGCCTGCAAGGCTAACGATGAGCATGCTTTCATAAGAATTGATAATCTTTTCCATGTTTTTTACCTCCCTATGGACTGTTCGGCCATGCCTTAAGTATAGAATTTGCATGGCAGAGAGACGGGCAAAAAGCCCGTACCGAGTTGATATTATACCATATCTTTTCTCTTTTGTCAAGAGTTTTTTGCAAATTATTTATATAATAATATTATATATTGAAAGAAAAACACTAAAAAAGGATGAAAAAACTTATTTTTCAAAAAAACGCAAAAGATCTTTTGGTTTTGTGATAACTTGCATAGCACCCGCTGCCCGGAGCTCTTCCTCTGTTCCAAAGCCCCATTCTACACCCACACAAGCCATATTACAACGAGCAGCGCCTACCACGTCATCGCGGCGGTCTCCCACCATCAAAACGACGTCGGAGGAGGGGATGTTGAGCTTTTCCATTGCATAGGCAATGACCTCGTGCTTTTCGTTGCGTGTGCCATCCATTTCGGGGCCCGAAATAAACGCGAAATATTTTGCAAGGTCAAAATGTTCTACAATGCGGCAGGCAAATTCGTGAGGCTTGCAGGTGGCAAGAACCGAGATAATGCCGCGGCGTTTCAATTCTTCAAGCGTTTCGCGCACACCGTCGTATACGCGACATTCCAGCATTGCACCCGCACGGTAGCAAACGCGGTAAAGGTCGACCGCTCGTTGGGAATCCTCGGGAGAAAGTCCCAAATAGTTCTCAAAGCTGTAAAGCAGAGGGGGACCGATAAAACAACGCAGGTCATGGTCGGGCGCGAGAGGCTTTCCCATTTGCTCCATCGCGTAGCGAACCGAATGTGTAATGCCGGGGGCGGAATCGGTTAGTGTTCCGTCCAAATCCCAAAAGCAATATTGATATTGTGACATAAATGCTCCTTTGAGACGGGAGAAAAAATCTTTTGGATTTTAGAAAAAATCCCTTGCAACTCTTCCGTCGATATGGTATAATAAAATTGTAAAAATATTATAACACATTTTTTTGATTTTTGCAATGTATAATCGACAAAACCCGTGCTTTTTGTAAGTTAAGAGCCGGAACGGAGGTATGCTTTATGGATATGAATTTTACCATACCGGTCAACGAGGCGTTTGAAGCGTCGGCGGCGGATGCATCGTGCGGATGCCCCTTTTGCGCGCTCTACCGCCGGCTTGAGGAAAATGAGCTTGACCTCATTCTCGGCGCTTCGATGATGGAGCCTGACATTCGCATCAAAACCAACAAGGCAGGCTTTTGTCGCACGCACTATGATATGATGTTTGTCCGTAAAAACCGTCTTGGCATGGCACTCACTCTTGAAAGTCATTTGGCAGAGCTGCGCGAAGAGATTCGTGACGGCGGCTTTGGCGGAGGGCAAGGGAACAAGCCCATTAAGCGCATTGGAGAGCTTGAAGGGACCTGTTACGTTTGCGACCGCATCAAAAACAACTTTGAGCACATGGTCGATACCGCGGTTTATCTGTGGGAGACCGACCCCGATTTTTCCAAAAAGCTCAAGGCGCAACCTTATTTCTGTTTGCCACACTACCGTAAGGTTCTTGCCTACGGGCAAAAAAGACTTGGCAAAAAGAAACAACCCGAATTTGCCAAGGCGTGTGCCGGAGTGGTAGAACCTTATTTTGAAGAGCTCCAAAAGGATGTCAGCTGGTTCTGCAAAAAATTCGATTATCGCTACAACGAGGAGCCGTGGTACAACTCTAAGGACGCCGTGGAGCGTGCATTCAAGTTTTTGCGCTCCGATTTGCACAATAAGTAAAGGAAAAACGATATGATAGACCTGTTAAAGTTACATAAACACTTTATTCTCACGCATTTGAAGGAAGGCGACGTTGCCGTTGATTTTACAATGGGCAACGGTTACGACACGGAGTTCCTTTCCAAAACCGTAGGACCTGAGGGGCACGTTTATGCATTTGACATTCAAGCGCAAGCCGTTGAATCGACTGCAAAGCATCTAAAAGAAGTTGGATGCCCCGATAACTACACTCTCATTCACGATTCGCATCACAACGTCAAAAATTACGTCAAAGAGCCCATCAAAGCGGGCATGTTCAACCTCGGTTGGCTTCCCGGTGGGGACAAGTCCATCACTACCTTGCGCGAGACCACGTTGCCCGCAATCGAGGCGGCGATCGACCTGATGGATAAGGATGCCATCATCAACGTGGCCGTTTATCCCGGGCACGAGGAAGGCGACCTTGAAGGCAAAATGATTTGCGATTATCTTGCCGGCATCAGCCGTCACAAGGTTTGTGCCACCAAGGTGAATATTCTCAATTCTCCTTCGTCCCCGTATTTTATCGTTATTGAAACCAAACCGCTTGAAAAAATCCCTTATGGAAGGTCACATGAAAAGAAATAGTATAAAAATTCTCACAGCCATCCTGGCACTCATGCTTCTTTTTTCGGGGTGTATCAACACGCAAAAAGAGGAAGAGGACACCACAACATCTGTCGATATGAATAACGTTAATCCAAGCTTTATTGGAAGCTATCAAACAACACAATATCAGTATCTTACAAACGTCGATGTCTCGATTTTGACCACCAATCTTGACAAGACCTATCTCATTTTGGCAAACAAGACCACCCCTTTGGGAGAAACGTATGAGCCTGCATCTTTAACGACGCTCACCTGTGCTACAACCAAAAGTATGGAGTTGGAAACGCGTGCGGCACAAGCACTTTACGCAATGCTTGAAGAAATGACAGTTGCAGGCGTGAGTGATATTTCGGTTACAAGCGCCTACCGTTCTTACAACAGGCAGCATGAGGTTTACAACGATTGGGTGATATACGAGACCGAAAGAATTTCGGAGGATGCCGTCAGAGTGTTTGGAATTGAATACATCAAGGCCAACTATTATAACAAAAAGATTTACAGATTGAGCTTTGAGGATGCCCAAACAGTAGCACAGTCCTATTCCGCATTACCGGGGCAAAGCGAGCACCAAACGGGGCTTTGCGTCGATTTTATCACCTCGGGAATGGGTGGACAGCTTACCGAAGCCTTTGAGGATACCGAGGCCTTTGAATGGCTTTCTAAAAATGCATACAAATTCGGGTTTATCTTGCGTTATCCCAAGGGTAAGGAAGGAATCACAGGTTACACCTACGAGCCTTGGCACTACCGCTTTGTGGGCAGAGAAGCCGCAACCGACATTTACAACGGCGGTATGACATTCGAGCAATATTTGCAGCTTACAAGCAATTAAAAAAACAAAAAGCACTTGCCAATTTGGCAAGTGCTTTTTTCAGTTCCGCTTATAAGCCGGGTTCTGTCGTGAACGGTCATCAATCTTCGCCTTGCGTCACCGCAAAGCTTCAAGGCAAAAGCCTTGTGCCACCCCCAAGATGTGCCGGACAAGCCTTGCTTAGGGTGTTGCTTCGAATAGGGTTTACAGCGGACCTATGTTACCATAGGAACGGGTGAGCTCTTACCTCGCCTTTCCATCCTTACCGCATAGCGGCGGTTTATTTCTGTTGCACTTTCCCGACGGTTACCCGTGGCTGACGTTATCAGCTATCCTGTCCTATGAAGCCCGGACTTTCCTCACGGTAATACCTTTCGGCAACATACCGCGCGACCGTTTGGCGGAGCTGTTCTATTATTATATCGCATCAAGGGCAATTTGTCAAGAGCAGTGCGAGAAAAGAATTATTTAATGTGAAAGCGTCTCTTCATTTCAATTTTGAAATCTTGACCGAGAACAATGATAAGGGAAAGCAGGGAGAGGACCGAAAGACAAAACAAAACGATGAGCGGCCAATTTTGGATGCCGTTATAAAAGTGCAGCGCAATCGCCGAACCAATGATAGAAACGAAAATAAAATTGATTAAGGGGAGCATATTGTGCTTTTGAATTTCCAAATTGGTAAAGAAAAGCACAATACAGCTTGCCAAACTTGTAAAGCAAACAATGGGAATGACAAACATAGCAAAACGGTTGTTTACAAACAAAAGGTCTACTGCCGCAATCAAAATACTGCTCCAAACCGTAGCTTTGATAAATTGGCTGATGCGATTGAACTCAACAAGGTCGGGGGAGAGGATCATTTTCCAAACCACAAGCAACGAAAGAACGACGAGGACCCACCAATGAGGGCCGCCAATGCAGAGGTTCACGATCAGTGCCGCCAAAGAGACACCTAAAAAGGGCCAGCGTACAATATTGAGCATTCTTTTTCTGTCGCGAGATACTTTTGTGACTTTTGGATACGTGTTTTTAACGTGCATAGTATTCACTCCCTTCCACTTCGGTTTCAATTCCGTCACTTGTGAGGAGCTGATACAGCTTTTCTTCAAAGGCGGGGTCTGCCGTCATTTTGGAGATAGAGAAGGTGGCGGTATTTCCGCAGGTAACAGCGGCACATGCCAAACGGTTGGTTACCTGCGCGCCAAGGCAAAAGTCCATAGAGTCAATGTGTTCCATCATTTCCTCGGGCAAGCGAACCACACCAAGGTTGGAAAAAGTCGTGGTGTATATCTTTTCGCCAAGCAGACCGTAAACCGTTTTGGCAATGGGTTGCTTGATGACAAGCGGAAGGAGTCGGATGGAGCCGACAAGATTGACTGCCGCGGTTATCATTTCGCGCATTTTTTCCTTATCGGCTTTTTCAACAATTTGTGATTTTATTTCGGCAAGGAGCTCTTCCTTGCTGCCGATTTTTTCAATGGGAATGCGAATGCCGCAGTACATTGAAAAATTGCGAACGGTTTTGGAGGGGTAGAACTTGCGCATATTGACGGGGAGCTGAATATTGATGTCTCCCGTGAGCTCGTCGGTTGCGGCCGAGCAAGCGTAAAACATTTGCATCAGCAAATAGGCGGTAATGGTTGTACCGTGATTCTTTGCAACCTCGTGCAGGCGATTGGCATCCATTTTAAAATGCAAAATACGGCAGGGTCTGCGGCGTGTCAATTTGCCGTTCATTTGTGCGGCGGTCTTGTCTACAAAGCCTGAGCTGTTTTTTGCCTTTTCAACCTTTTTAAACGCATTTTCAAATTCCTCGTTTGTGGGGGTGTCGTTGACGTTCCAAATGTCGCCCAAAGGAGATTTTACGCCGCAAAGACGCAAATATTCCGATATCAGACTTTTGAAAAAGGTCATCGCTCCCGTTCCGTCGGTCAAGACGTGGAAGAATTCTGCGCTTGCGCGGTTTTTGTAGTACATCAAACGGAAGGATTGCGAACCGCTCAAGGAGACCTTGATGGGTTGACAGGGAACGTCGTGCTCTTCTTCAATCGAAAAACGGCGCTTTACCATGTCAAGGTAGTGCCAAAAGAAGCCTTTTTTGAGCGTGGTTGCAAAGCTCGAAAAGCGTTTGATGGTAAAGGTAAGTGCCATTTGCAAAAGTTCGGGAATGACGTCCTCTTTGAAATAGACCGACATGCGGAACACCTGTTGGCTACCGTGATCCATCGAAATGGGATAGATCTTTGCCGCATCGTCAAGCGGGAACCACATAACAGAGGGGCGCGCATAAAAGCCGCCAAGATTGGAGAGAGAGAGGCGAGAGAGCACCTCTTCCATAGGCACACCTTGGTTGTAGAGTAACATAATTGCCGATTCGAAATCGATTTTAAATTGTTTTCTGTTTTTTTTAGAAACTAAAAAATGCGCATCAAATTCCGAAAAAAACTGTTCGAGCAGTTCGTTTTCCAAAGGGGAAAGCGTTTCGGAAAAGGTAGCAAATTTGCTTTTCGTGTTTTTCATAAAAATCTCATTTCGTAACTAAAATTGTCTAAATTCGTTCTTGCTTCGATATCTTATTACAGTATAACATATTTTTTGCCTTTTTTCAATACCCAAATACAACGATTACAAATGCAACGTGCAGAGTTATAAGAGACCTTGTAGGAATATGCATCGCACGTCTGCGGTGTGCAGGAACTTTGGGCGGACGACCTAATGGAAGGCGGCAAGCCGCCACGAGATTGCAAGCAATCTCTTCGCACCTGTTTTGAAATTGTAGCTTCTCGCAAGACGAGAATTTCCTTCCGTCTATTCGCTTACTAACAAATCAATTTAGGTTATTTTGTGCGAAAGTTTTTGGGAAGGGGTGCTGGGGAACCCTTTTCTCAAAAAGGGTTCCCCCCCAATTCTTTCATTAAAACTTATATTCATCTAAATGTCTT
>JAZQKM010000068.1:0-4895 GCA_045542155.1 Eubacteriales bacterium | reverse complement strand
GGACACGGAGAGATGAAGCAGATGCAGATATCGTCATCGGTGAGTTCGGGGTGTTCGCGTTTTGCCTTATCCCGCGCCATTCGTGCGGCGATCTCCATAGGCGGGAGCATTTGCATGATGTGCTCCTTGAGCATTGGATAGCGCAGCGAAATGAGACGCAGAACGACCGGGCAAGCCGAGCTGATGACGGGCTTGATGACACTTTCGTTTTTGAGGTAAAGACGCGTGTAAGCGGAAACGAGCTCCGCCGCCTGCGAAACCTCTACCACGTCATCAAAGCCGATATCAAGCAGGCCTTGCAGAACGTAGTCAATGTCTTCAAGCTCCTCAAACTGACCGTAAAGTGTAGGTGCGGGAAGTGCGACCTTCCATTTATACTTCATTACGGCATCCAGCTTGCTGTAGGTTGCCTTTTTGGCATTGTTAGGACAGTAACGAATACATACGCCGCAATCAATGCACCTGTCGGGATTGATGATGGCGTGGCCGTCCTTGATCCGTATTGCCTCGGTCGGGCAACGTTTGAGACACATTGTACACCCCGTGCATCTCGAAACGTCTAAGGAAACAGAATGCTCATACGTATTCATTGGTGACTGTAACTCCTTGTTGAAAATTTAGGAAAATTAGGAAAGGTTGACTGTCATCAAAATTTTAGTTCCCTTGCCGAGAGCTGAATCAATTGTTATAGAGTCGGAATAACGCTTCATATTGGGAAGTCCCATGCCGGCACCGAATCCGAGAGAACGGATATTGTCGGGAGCCGTAGAAAATCCCTCTTGCATGGCAAGATCAATATTGGCAATGCCGGGGCCGTTATCAATCAAGTGAATCTCAATGCGATCTTCAAAAATCAAAACGTCAGCCTCGCCGCCTCCGGCGTGAATGACCATATTGATTTCGCCCTCATACATTGCGATAGAAACCTTGCGAATGATTTCGGGCGGTATACCAAGCGCGCGCAGATTCTTTTTAACCTGTACCGATGCTTGACCTGCCGATGTGAAATCATCACCGTCTACCTTGAAATGAAAACGAACAGCCTCGCTCATACGGCTACTCCCTTTGCGCCAAGACCTGCTGCATAAAGCTTTCCGCAAGCTTCATACATTCTCTTGCTCGTCTTCAAAAGTATCATACCGTGATCTTCTGCCAATGTAATCATTTCCTCGGTGGGAGCTTTTGAGCGAACGAATACGACACAAACCATATCCATCATCTCTGCTGTTCTAACGACCTGAGGATTAACCAAGCCAGTTAAAAGGACTGCTTGATCCTTTACGTAAGCGAGGACGTCACTCATCATATCACTTCCGCAAGCGGAGTATACTTCCTTATCGAGCTTATCGCCACCGCAAATTACTTCAGCATCCAAGAGGTCTTGAATTTGAGAAATTTTCATAAGCGTTTTCCGGCCTTTCAGATGTAGAATTATTTATACTTTGCAAGAATGGAGTCGACGTCGTCAACCGTCAGTCTGCCGTAAACTTCTCCGTTAACTGTAAGAACGGGGGCCAGACCGCAAGCACCGATGCAACGGGTTGCCTCGATGGAATACTTTCCGTCGGGAGAGGTGCTGCCGATAGCAACGCCAAGCTTTTCGGAAATTGCATTGATAATGTCGCCGGAACCCTTTACGTAGCAAGCCGTACCGAGGCAAACTGCGATAGCATACTGACCGTCGGGATTGAGCTTGAACTGTGCGTAGAAGGAAACGATACCAAAGATCTCCTCAAGGGACACACCGGTCTTGAGAGCAATGATCTCTTGAACTTCGTAAGGCAGGTAGCCGTAGATCTCTTGTGCTTCCTGGAGAATAGGCATCATAGCGCCCTTTTCACCGGCGTGCTTTTCGATAACGGCAAGAAGCTTCTCTTCCTGCTCTTTTGTTCCGTGAAAATCGACCGTAGTCAATTTCTTTTTCATAATTTCAAACCTCCTGAAATAATTTATGTCGGAACGAGCGGCACAAAAAACGGGCAAAAAAGCATTTGTTTTTGTCGCTTTTGTGCTGTTCACATAATTGGACATCTTATTATACTATATTTTTTTGAAAAAGTCTATACCTTTTTTCGAAAAAGTTATTATTTTGTCAATTTTTTATCAAGTTTTTTTCAAAAATAAAAAAATCCCCTGCAAAATATATTTTTACAGGAGATTTTTGCTTTTTATAAAACTTTGAATAGGAACGAAATGGAATCCTCTACCCAAGCAGCACATGGATGCGGTGCAAGGGGCATGGATTTTGGCTCCGTTACGTAGTTGCCGAGTCCTGTTCCGTGGCGGTCACCGCTCCAAATGCGAATTTCGTAAGGTATCTTCTCTTCCGCAAGCGACAAAGCAAACTCTAATGAAGCTTTTGCCGGAACGGTAGAGTCCGCCGTTGTATGCCAAAGGAAGGTTGGCGGTGTCTTCTTGGAAACTTGATTTTCAAGATTGAGCAAATCTAAAATTTCTGAAGTAAGTTCCTCTTCCTTTTTCGAAAACAGATTTAGAAATGAACCTTTGTGAGACGCAACGTTGATAACGGGATAAGCCAAAATCATAGCGTCCGGGCGGTAGATAGCGCGGTCATTTTCCAAATATTCATTTAGGCAAGCACTGTTCCAAAGTGTACCCGTACAAGCTGCAAGGTGTCCGCCTGCCGAAAAACCGCAAATTGCAATTTTTACAGGATCAATCCCGTATTCTTTAGCGTGTTCACGAACAAAACGAATTGCCGTTAAAGCCTCAATAAGTGCCTGCGGAAAGCGAGCAGGATAAACACTGTAATCCAAAACAAAGCCGCAAAAACCTTGCGCAACATAGGAGAGTGCAATCGGTTCTCCTTCACCGGGATAAGTCATTTCGTAACCGCCACCGGGTAAAACAATTACTGCGGGGCGATTGTTTGGGAAATAGGTGCGCGGTGCAGCATCGGGCAGATAGCAAGTAAGCGGAACAGAACATTCTCCTATCTTTATTTCGTGCTTAAAACATTGCATTTTTGACATCCTTTCTTGCCTACATCACCTTTTCGAGAATGTCCGCGATGCGAATTGACGCATCTCCATCACCGTAAACCGATGCAGGTCTTTTCATCTTCTTGTATTCTTTTGAGTTGGGTTTGAGTAGTTCTCTCCCCAAGTTTAGGATTCCCTTTTCACTGCTTCCCGCCAAGCGCAGGACACCCGCTTTGATGCCCTCGCTGCGTTCAGTGGAATATCTCGTAACGATTGTGGGAATTCCGAGCGCAACAGCTTCTTCTTGAATTCCACCGCTATCGGTAATTACAAGATAAGTACGCGCCAAAAGCTGATGGAAAGACAAAATATCCGGTGGCTCAATAACACGGATGCGCTCGTGCCCTTTGATAATTTCAGCTGCACTTCTTACTTGTGGATTGTGATGAAGCGGGCAAACTGCCATTACATCGGGAAACTCGTCAACAAGCTGCTTTAACGCGCGAAACATTCCTTGCATTTGTACTCCCATACTTTCGCGGCGGTGTGCCGTGAACAAAAGCAAACGATAGTCAGTAGGCAGATTCCAAGACGGTCTCCCAAAATCATTACCAAGGGTAAAGCGAAGAGCGTCAACTACGGTATTTCCCGTAACAAATACAGTTTTTTTCTTTTTTCCCTCTTGTAAAAGATTCTCTTGTGCTACCTCGGTAGGGGCAAAGTGCCATTTTGTAACAAGGCCGATAACCTGACGGTGAAACTCCTCAGGATAAGGCGAATCGATATGGTAAGTACGAAGTCCCGCCTCAACGTGGGCTATGGGAATACGCCTGTGAAATGCCGCCAAAGCCCCTGCAAAAGCAGTTGTTGTGTCGCCTTGCACAATGACAAGGTCGGGATGCTCAGCAGTAAGAATTTCATCGAGCCCCTTTAAGATACGCGACGTTACACTGGAAAGCGTTTGGCCCGTGCGCATAACGTCAAGATCGAAATCGGGTTTTACCGAAAAGGCCTGTAAAACGCTATCCAGCATACTGCGGTGCTGTCCTGTTGAGCACACCAAAACCTCATACCGTTTACGTTTTTTTAGTTCAAGAACCAACGGGCATAGTTTAATTGCTTCAGGTCGTGTGCCCATAATAATCATAATCCGTTCCATATCCGTACCTCCTCGTAAACATCGTTACAATGTACGAGAAGATACGGATATTTAGAACAATTTTATTAAATAACGATATGAACAGGTAAGCCGTCTTTGTATTTGCACTCTGCCTCACCTTGAATAAGCGGGAGCAGATAGTTGCAGCATTCGTCGGTAACGTGATTACCTTCGGCATTGATAAAGGCATCGTCAACGTAACGGATCTTGTTTGCAATCTCGCTTACGTCGCGAGGCTCAAAAGTAATCAAATAGGGGGCGGTCGACACGCGGCGCGCGGTAATCATTTGACGGGTAATACCCTTTCCTGCGGTTTCAACGGCAAATTTACCTGTTTCAACAGATTCATATAAGTCTTGTGCAGAAGCTAAATGTGCCGCACAACGCTGCGGCAAATTGAGTTCGATAGAGCGAACCTTGCAACCGATTTCCGCTTTGATAGCAAGCTCAAGAGCCTTGCCTGTTCCTGCAAGATAAGCGTGACCGAAGGCATCCTTTACACCCGTTTGCGTACCTTCGCCAACATAATGACCGTCGGCAAACCGGATCCCTTCGGAGACCGCAACAACTACGTTGGGATGCTTGGCGAGTGCTTGACGGACATCTGCAAAGAACTTTTGCATATCAAATGCCCTTTCAGGCAGATATACAAGGTCAGGCTCAATGCCATTAACAATACGGCCGATAGCCGATGAGGCCGTTAACCAACCTGCATCACGTCCCATAATTTCAATGATGGTAACAGCAGGAATTTGGTATACGGCGCAGTCGCGAATGATTTCTTGCGTAGTGAC
>JAZQKM010000067.1:0-4073 GCA_045542155.1 Eubacteriales bacterium | reverse complement strand
CAAATAAAATGCGCCGCCCAAAACAGCAACGCCTGCCACAGAACCCGCCACGATTGCGATTACCTTTTGCATTTGTTTATCCATAACTTTCTCCTCCTTGCAGAATACTACAAATAGTATGGCAGAGAGTGACAAGATTATACAAAAGAATATCAAACTGTAAGACGTATGTTTGGATTTTAATTTTACTTGTATGAGCGACTATTAGTCGATGGTCTTTACAAACAATAGTTAAACAAAATCTCTATATGCCATCTCTACGGTGACGGACATATAAAAAGCCCCGCGCGAGGCGGGGTAAGGATTATTTCAGTTTTTCCAAAATTGCTTTGAACTCTTCGGTGTCTCTAATCGCGTCAAATCCCTTTTCGGCAAGCCATACATCGCGAACTCTTTCACGGAACGGACGTAATTCAGCAGTTTCAAAATCTGTTCTTTTGCGAGTCTGCTCCCCAAGTAAAAGCGAGTATGTCTTTATTTCTTCGGGGCGGTTATCAAATGCAATCGCAGATTCTGCGGAAAGTTCAAGTTGCTTGATTGCCTCGTCGAAGCGATTTATTTGCACCAAGCACTTCGCATAAAAGCAATAATATCTGGCATTACTCCAAGTTTGATTAACCAAAGAGTCATCATATATCAAATGATCTAAAACGGATATCTTTTCAAATACTTTAAGGGCATCTTCGGCAGGGACCAGATCTGTTAAACGCCAAAGGCTTTCATCCAAAGCATAATAAGAATCACGCATAAATCTCCTTGTATGCGGTAATTTTTCTTCATCTGTTAAAGTCCACCAGATACTCCATTCCTTGCCATCAGATATCGAAGGTAGAGATTCAAAAATAGAAAGCGCAATATCCTTTCTTCCCATTTCGCTATGATGAAAAGCAAGACGATTGGTTGCTTCTAACTTGATTTTCGCATCTAAACAATATTTAACAATACGCTCACCGAGAGCCACAATTTCGGCATCGTATTTCTGCCGGTTTTCTTTCCAATCAACTATATCAGCATCATCACTCGTAGCAACAAATAGCGCATACATAAGCTTGTTTAAAAGAGCATAGTTGTTCGGAAATTCGGCAACTCCCGCACGAGCAATGCGAATACATTCATCGATATTGCCAATGCTGATTGCCGCTTGAAAATCTTTCAAATACTTATCTACAGCTTTCTTTTCGGCAATCTCATCAACGCCCATAAGTTTGTCGGTGGATATATCAAAAAATGCGGCAATCGTCGGAATCAGCTCAATGTCGGGATAACAAGAATTATTCTCCCAACGTGAAACCGATTGACAAGATACTCCAAGAATCTCCGCAAATTCTTCTTGCGTGATCGCTCTTTCCTTTCGCAATTTTTTTATTGTTTCTCCAATATTCAGTTTCATAATGAATACCTCTCATTAAAAAATTGAAAGCCGCGCTTCTTTCTGACTTTATTGTATCACACCCAAAACCAATAGTCAATGTCACGTTTAGAGAGTTTTTTTCACCAATAGAGTGAAAACCGCACCATCCATACAGACAGTGCGGTTTGGTTTTCTGTTTTTTTATTTCTCCGGATCCATGTACTTCCAATAAGATGCGATATAGTTAATGCCAGACCACAGGGTGAAGATAAGCATCAAGCCGGAGAGAACAAGAGACACGGGCAGGTAGGTAGCAAATGCGGGAGCCTCGGGCAGAGCGGCATAGATGGCACGCTCGAGGATGCAAATGACTACGCACGCGATTTGCACACAGGTCTTGATTTTGCCAAGCATATTGGCGGCAACTACGATGCCTGCCGAGCCCGAAACTACCAAACGAATGGATGTAACCGCGAGCTCGCGGAAGATAACGATCATTACCGTCCAGAAGAAAACGGTGGTAAAGATGCCGTTGATGCTTTCGTCACCCATCACCTTGTAAAGGATGACGAGCAGTGCGCCAATGACCATAAACTTATCTGCCAAGGGGTCAAGGAACTTGCCAAAATCGGTAACGAGATTATACTTACGCGCGATCTTTCCATCAAGCATATCGGTAAATGCCGCAAGACCAAAGAGCGCACATCCCACAAGGTTTGCCCACAGTGCATCAGATGCCATCATAATGACAACGAATACGGGAACCATGCACAAGCGAATAACGCTGAGCTTATTGGGTAAATTCATCTTCATTTACATTTCCTCACTTTCTTGTAACGATATTGCCGTAGAGGTCGTACTCTACCACCTCGCGCACCTTTACGCGTACAAACGAGCCGGGGGCAATTCTTTCTTCACTGCGGAAGTAGACCTTGCCGTCAATTTCGGGGGCATCGGCCCAGCTGCGTCCAAAATGAACCTCGGCAACGGGATCAAAGTCCTCGCAAAGAACGTCAACAACACTGCCAATCTTTTTCTTGTTAAGCTCTTCGTTGATGTCCATTTGCATACGCATCAAGATATCCATTCTGTCTTGCTTAACCTGTTCGTCAATTTGATCGGGAAAATCATACGCGGGAGTGTCTTCCTCACGGGAGTAGGTAAACACGCCTGCGTGGTCGAATTTCGCCTCTTTGACAAACTCGCAGAGCTCGCAAAAATCTTCCTCGGTCTCACCCGGGAAGCCCACGATAAAGGTGGTACGAATGATGATGCCGGGAATTTCGCGGCGGAGCTTTGCAACCACCTCGCGCACAGTCTTTCCGTCGCCATGGCGGTTCATAGCTGTGAGCATGTGGTCGCTGATGTGTTGCAGGGGCAGGTCGATGTATTTGAGGATGCGAGGATTGTCACGCATCTCTGCAATCAGTTCGTCGGTAATCTTGTCGGGGTAGCAGTAAAGCAGACGGATCCATGGGATGCTCGTCTCCTCGGTGATGCGGTGCAAAAGCGCTGCCAAGGAATACTTGCCGTAGAGATCAAGACCGTAGCGCGTGATGTCCTGCGCCACAACGGTCAACTCACGCACGCCAAGGGCTTCGAGCTGCTTGGCTTCCTCAACAAGCTCTTCCATAGGGCGAGAGCGGAACTTGCCGCGAATGGACGGAATAGCGCAATACGCACAACGGTTGTCACACCCTTCCGCAATTTTGATGTAGGCGGCATACTCGGGAGTTGTGAGCACACGCTCACCGCCAAGCCGGACGGTGTCCTTATCCTCGTGCGAGAAATATTTTTGCTTTGAGCCTTTTTTCTTCTTAACGGTAACTGCTTCGATAGCCTCGACGATGTTGTGAATACTGCCAACGCCAAGAACAGCATCTACCTCGGGGAGCTCTTTGAAGATCTCCTCGCCGTAGCGTTCTGCCAAGCATCCTGTTACGATGATGGCTTTGAGTTTGCGGTGCTTCTTGAGCCACGCGACGTCCAAAATGTTGTCAATCGCTTCTTGCTTTGCGCTCTCAATAAATGCGCAGGTATTGACGATAATAACGTCCGCCTCGATATCCTCGGGCGTGATCTCATATCCTGCTTGCAATATTTCGTGCAGCATCACCTCGGTGTCAAGCTGATTTTTGGGACAGCCGAGCGATACAAATCCAATTTTCATATTTTTCATTCCTTTATTGGTTCTTTTTCTTCCCTATTATTTTATCATAAGAGAGGAACTTTTACAAGACCTTTGCCAAAAAATCCACTCTTGCATCAAAAAAACTTCACAAACAGCACCAAGAAAACGCAAAAAACTATTGCTTTTTTTCTTCAAAAATGATATGATATAAGCAGATGCTATCTATCATTTGATGTTTTGCAGGAGGTCACTATGCAAAAGAAATACATTCCCGGCATCAATATTCTCGGCGGTGCCGACTACACCGTTCCCGAGCAACTGCAAATGCTCAGTCGTGTTGGCTGGGGCGCCTTTTTTACCGGTTGGGACAAGACCAAAACCCCCGAATGGGCGCGCGAGGCTGACCGTTTGGGGCTGATTTATCAGTCTATTCACTCTCCCTTTTATGAAGTCAGACACCTGTGGGAAGATGGCGACAAGGGCAAAGAGGTTGCAAACGGGCTAATCGATTGTGTTAAGGATTGTCACGACAATCACATCCCCGTAATGGTCATTCACCCCTTTATCGGGTTTGAGGATCATAATCGCACG